>NZ_FXTM01000018.1 GCF_900182585.1 Balnearium lithotrophicum
TTGAATTTCTTTAATTGTTTCATTGGTGGACACCTCCTTTTGTTGGAGTTCAAATCTTATTTTAGGGTGTCCACCTTCTTTCTGAACTTCAACACCCTTTTTTCAAATTTTTTATGTAAAAGGGAGCTCTGGAGCTCCCTAAAAGTTACTTCACTTTAACTACTTTAAATTTGGTCTGAACATCCTGGTTTGGTTTTAAATCAACCTCTTCATAGGCTTTGTACAGGTAGTTAAGTCTCTCGCCATGCTGGGGAGGATTTAGGAGAATATCCCTTCCTCTCGTTATACCGATTCTATGGTCGCAAAGGTGACCAAAATAGTACCTTCTCTTTTCAGGGTGTTTTGAAGCTTCAGAAGCATCTATTCCGTACGTATAACCCTTAGGGAAAGCCATAACCCAACAGTGGTATCCTTTTACCTCTCCATTTCCATTTATCGGAAGGCCAATTTCAAAGACAGCAGGAATTCCAGCAGCTCTACATAGAGCTATGAATAGGGAGTGAAAGTCGGTGCAGTTACCGTGCTTTGCGCTACAGGCCCATATAGCATCTCCCCTTCCCCAACCTTTTCCTGTTTTACTGTACCTCATATGGGAAACTACGTAGTTGTAAATTGCTTTCATCTTCTCAAGGTCTGTTTTCTTTCCTTTCGTTATAGCTTCTGCAAGTTTCTTGAACTTCTCAACTGGAACGAGCCTATCTGAAAGGTAGTACCTTGCAGGAACAGGACAGTTTCTCTTTGTAGGTGACACTTCCTTTCTATCTATTAAGGTCTCTATTCTGATTCTAAACGGTTCTTTAATTCCATTTTCTTTTCTTACGTAGATAAATCTGTTTCCATACTCATCTTCCTTTGTTAAAAGGTATGGGTAGGGGGAGGAAACCTCAATTTTTCTGATTTTCTGCCATCTGCTTTCGTAGGGAATGGGAATCCAGATTTCTACCAATTTGGAATTGGGTTGAGGTTTAACGTCAACAGTTTCCGTAAGTTTATAGAGAGCTCCAAGGGCTCCCTGAGAGATAAGAGTTAAAAGAAGAGTTACTGTCATTAAAATTCTATTCATTCTCCCTCCTAAATCTTTTCTATCTTTACTCTTGTACTACTGAAATCGGGAATTCCTCCTATAGGTTCAACTAATGGGAGATTGAAGAGCTTTTCATCAAGTCTTGTCAGTTTGTTCATTGTGACTCCAACGCCTCTCCTCTTATCAACCCTTGTCCAGTTTCCTCTTGCAACCTTTTCTCCTCCTAAGAGAACTTTAGGAGCTCCCTCTATGTAAACGGGTGATGCTCCGTGCTGCCAGTGGCCAAAGTGATGGGAGTAGGCAACCGTTCCCGGACGAACGAGGTTTGTAACTTTAACTTTTGTAACTACCCCCTCTTTGTTACTCTTTGAGTAAACCCTTACTCTATCTCCGTCCCTTATTCCCAATTTTTTAGCATCTTCAGGATTTACCTTAAGCTCAAAATCGGGGTCATAGATGAGAGCCTGGTTGTAGACAATAGTCCTTGACTGTGTGTGTAGTGCCGACTTGTAGGTAATTACGTTAAAAGGATACTCTTTATCTACTTCTTCAATTGGCTTTCCAAAGTAGTCAGTTGATGGATAGTATTGGAGAGTTCCCCATAGTTTTTCCCCGGTCAGTGAATTTCTGCTCGTTCCAAGTTTTTCGTTCCAGATACATACCTTTGGAATTCCAAATTTGAAGTTACCGTTTTTATCAAAGGTTTTCTCGTAAGGAACGAAAACACCTCCTCTTACAAGGACTGTACATACTCTTTCCCACTCTTCCTTTGAGAGAGTGTTTTTAAACTTTGAAACTGGATAGTTTTCATCAACAAACTTGACCTCCTCCCTTGGAGCTCTTTTAACGTTTGCATTGTATGCAAGGTTTGAAATACCCCTCAGATAATAGTCTTCAGGAGTTACAAGTGGATAGAGTTTTCCGTCCTTTCCAGGAATTGCTCTCTCTCCGTATCCAGGAAGTTTTAAGTACCTTGATACGTCGATAATAAAGGTCTCCATACAGAATGGTCTTCCATCCTTTGTTCTTCCTGTTAGCGGTTCAACGACAGGTGTTCTTACAGCTGTAAACTGGCACCCCGGAGCGTGAGGTGTCAGAAATCCATAGTGGCCTTCGAGGTAAGTTACATCGGGGACTATATAGTCTGCATAGATGTTTGTCTCGTTTATTGTCGTGTCAATAGAGATGTAGAGGGGAACCTTTCCATGGTCTTTGAGTGTTTCTATGAATCTCCTTCCTCCAGGCATGCTGTAAATGAGGTCTGAGAAGTAGGTAATAACAACCTTAGCTGGATATGGATACTTCTGGTCTATTCCAGAGATTGCGGAGACGGATAGTCCTCCCTTTGTGAATGAGAACCATGGAAGCTTTGAGGGATAGCCTTTCTTCTTAAATTCTGTTGATTTTTCGTACTTTGCCTTCTCCCTTGATATTTTTACTCCCTTGGGCTTTTTCATTCCCGGGAACTTCTTAAGGTCGTACAGACCTCTTTGCCAGCTTGCAGCTCCCCTGCCGTTGCAGAGGTAACCACCCTTTTTGTTTATGTTTCCAACGAGAGCGTTCATCATTGCAAGGGCGTAACTAGCGTACGTTCCACCAACATAGTTGCCACCTCCGTGGTAGGCGTATGCAACTGCGTACGGAGAGTGTTCCCAGAACTCCTTTGCAATTTCTTCTATCGTTTTCTCATCAATACCCGATTCCCTGGCATAGAAGGATAAAGAGTGTTTCATAACACTGTCCTTCATGAGTTTAAACGCCGTCGCGACCTTTATTCCGCTAATTTCTCCTTCCCACTCAAGGAGAGCTCTATCTACAGAGGTTGAAGGGACAGGCCTCTCTGTTTCAGGGTTAATTACCACTTCCTCTTCCCGTCTTCCTTTCAGCCCTTTTACATCCCTTACTCTGAGAATTCTTCCAGCTTCCGGGTGTTTATCGTCGACAATTACCAGGTGAGTAGCATTTGTGTAAACGTTCCTCCCTGCCCTTTTTGCAGACTTCATTGATGGTATAGAGAGGAAATCCCTGTCGAACCACCCTCTTTCAAGCATTACCCTAATAAATCCCATTGCAAGAGCTCCGTCCTTAGTTGGCCTTACAGGAAGCCACCTGTGAGCATGGGCGACTGCCTTTGGAGCTCTCGGGTCTATTAGAACAAGCTTTAACTCTCCAGAGGCTATTCTCCTTGCTATTATTGCTCCCGATGTATTTACTCCCGGCTGTTGGGCAGAGTAGATGTTTGAACCAAAGACCAACATGTACTTGCTGTTCCAGTAGTCTGCCTTAAACTCTGCCTTCTTTCCATCTGAAAGTGCATAGTTACCCATCCTAAAACCGATACCGCAGATATCGGTATGTGCCAGGTAGTTCTTACTTCCTATTGCATTGAGTACCCACCTCTTTATAAAGTGGCTTCTGCCCCCCTGAGAGCGACCTGTAAACCAGACCAACTGGTTGCGTTTAGGTCCAAGTTCCGGAGCTTCCGGGTCAACAGGGTCGTCTGAGAGAACGTCCTTTATTCCCGGATAGTACCTGTTATCCCCTATCTCCTTAAAAAGATATCCCCCTTCAGAAACCTCCCTTATGAGCTGTTCCCAGCTTATGGGCTTAAACTTCCCCTCTCCCCTTTTTCCTACTCTCTTTAAAGGTTGTGTTATTCTGTAGGGATTGTAGAGGTAATCGTTGTCCATTTGGGGTTTTGCACAAGTTGTTGCAACGGCCTTAAAGCTCCTTTCAAGAGGTGTATCGTAGGGTATTTCCTTTCCTGAACGGTTGTAAGGGTGGTATGGATTTCCATCTACTTGAATCAACTTCCCATCCTTCACCGTAACCCTAAGTCCGCAGCGGGCATTACAGGCCAGACATACCGTATTAACGATTCTGTCTCCCTTTGGCTTCTTAGTTTCTGGGTAGGAATAGGGGTTTCCATTTTCTGTCTCTGGAACTATCACTGAGTGGTGGTTTTTAAGGAGGGTTCTTCTCACTTCAGGCCTTGAGTTTAAAAGCTCGGCCAACGGCCCTTCTGGTTTGTACAGGTTCCCGAAAATAAGAGCTCCACTTGGACAGACAGAGACACACCTTGGAATATCTCCTTCCTCAATAGCTCTCTCAAAACACATATCGCACTTTCTTGCCTTTCCTCTTTTATCAATTACTATTGCATCAAAGGGGCATGCAGGAACACACTTTTCGCATCCTGTACACTTTTTCTCATCTATAACAACGACTCCTCCTTCCCTTACAGAAATTGCATCAAATGGACATGCAGAAACGCACAGATGGTCAAAGCACTGTTTGCATATCTTCTCCTGGTCAAAGATTAATTTTGCCTTTGGATACTCTCCTATTTCCCTCTCCTTTATCCAAAAGAGGTTAATTTCGGGAGTCCCATTCAGTCCGTTTTCAAGCTGGCATGCTGCCATACATGCCTTACAGCTCATACACCTTCCCTGGTCGAAAATAAGAACAGGCTTAAATACTTCAGTTTGAGCCTTTCCGATTTTTACTCTGGCACCTAAAAGTACAGTAAGTCCAGCTACTTTAAGAAACCCCCTTCTATCCATACTTTCCTCCAAGGGTTTAATTCACACGTAATTTTAGAGAAATTTCTTCAATATTATAAATAGATACTATCTATTTAACTTTCCCCTTTGATAGCTGTTGTTTAAATACCCCAACTTGGTAGAATAAGGGAAAATTTTTATTGAAGGAGAGTGCGATGAACTTAAGGACAGCACTGATAGGTTTAGCTGTGTGTTTGACTGCCTTTTCATGTGGAGAAAAAAAGGCAGAAACTTCCTCAAAACAGACTACAAAAAGTGAAGTTGCTCCTAAACCCTTAACTTCCCTCGAAGAAGGGAACCAATCCAAACTTCCTCCAGGACATCCTCCGGTGAACAAGGAACTCCCTCCTGGCCACCCTGCGGTTAACAAGGACATCATGTCAATGCACACGAGTAAGGGAATGACAAAGTTTGACCGTCCAATAAACATTCCTGAGGAGGTTCAAAAAACCTGGAAGGTTGCGACCTTAGATATCGTTGATAAGGCCTCAGGAAAGGTTGTCAAAGAGTTCAAAGCTCATAAGGGGGATACTTTAAAGTACGAAGGGCTTCAGATAAAAGTTCTCTACATTGTTCCCCACTTAGTTCTCGACAACGGCTACACTTCAGGTTCTAACGAACCTCAAAACCCTGCTGTTCTCATAGAGGTTAAGGAAAACGGAAAAACAATATACGCTGGACCTATCTACCAGAAGTTTCCATCGATGTACAACATAAACCACCCTAAGTTTGTAATTCTCCTAAAGGGTATATCAAAAGGTTAATCCCTTTATCTCTCCCTCCTAAAGCCTTATTATTAGTATTAGAATACCTAAAAAGGAGGGAGAGATGCCTGTTAAAGACCTAATAAAGAGAAAAGTTGTTGTTATTGAGCCAGACGACCCAGTAAAGCTTGCCGCAAAGAGAATGGAGGACAAGTTAGTAGGAAGCTTAGTTGTCATTGATGGGGATAAACCAATAGGAATTATTACAGACAGGGACATTGCAATAAGGGTTGTTGGAGGGGAAAAGTCTCCAGATACTCCTGTCAGAGAGGTAATGACAAAGGACCCAATAACAATTAGTGAGGATGCTTCCTTCTTTGAGCTTACAAAGACATTCAGAGATAGTGCAGTTAGAAGGCTTATAGTTGTTGATAAGGAAGGAAGGTTAGTTGGTTTAATTTCAATTGACGATGTGATGGAGCTCCTTACAACAGAGTTTGCAAATTTGATTAGTGCTATAAGGGGATAGATGGAAATAAGGGTAGAGACTCCTGTTTTTGAGGGGCCTTTAGACCTTTTAGTTTACCTTATAAAGAAGAGGGATTTAAGCATATACGATATTCCTATTGCAGAGATTACTGAGGAATTTCTCAACTACATATACACAATGCAGGAGCTCAACATTCCCCTTGCCTCTGAGTTCCTCCTGATGGCCGCTACTCTTGCAAGAATAAAGTCTGAGTACCTCATTCCTAAGGAAGAGAGTGAGGACCCGAGAAGGGAACTGGTTCAAATAATAGAGGAGTACCTAAAGTCAAAAGAGGCAGCGAAGAAGTTAGAGAAACTGGAGGAGGAGGCTTTAAGGTCTTTTACCCATGACCCTTCTGATTTGATATTTCAGTTTCAGGATAGGATAAAGATTTCAAATACTGTTAACGATTTAAAGGAGGCTTTTAAGAGGGTTTTAGAGAAAGAGGAGAGAAAAAATAAGTTTAAGATAGGTATAAGAATTTCAAGTGAGACTTTTAAGGTTTCCGATAAGATAGAAGAGATAAAAAATGAAATGAAGGAGAAATACTTAATTCCTTTTACAGAATTTTTAAGAAAAAGTTCCTGTAAGGCTGAGCTTATAACCTACTTCTTAGCGATTTTGGAGCTTTCAAGATTGGGAGAGATAACAACTTTTACAGATGGAGAAGAAATTTTCATTTCCCGCCTCTTTCCCTTGAATAGGAGTACTAAACTATTAATTGCTAAATAAAAATTTATCTTCTATAAGGTCTGTTTTGTTTTAATGCTCTCTCGAATCTTTCTGTTGATGCCTCGAGAAAATCTTCCACTCGTTTCCCTTTCCATAGAGGTTTGAATAGAAGTACAGATTAACGTAGGTTCTTTTAACGTAGTTTCTCGTTTCAGAAAATGGAATGAAAACCTCATTTAAGAGTATCAAATCTTTAGGAGTCTTGGGAAACTTAAAGAGTTTGATAGCTCTCCTCACCCTTGAAGGACCTCCGTTGTACCCAGCTGCTGCAAGTGGGAAGAGTTTAAATTCTCTAAGGAGATTGTGTATGTAGTATGAGCCAAATCTGTAGTTCGTCTCCTCATCAAAGAGGTCTGAGGATTTAAACGAAGAGACCTTTAGTTTTTTAGCAATGTATTTTCCCGTTTTTGGCATTATCTGCATTAACCCTATTGCTCCACTTCTTGAGAGAGCTCTCTTTTCAAAGAGACTCTCCTGTCTTGCAATTGAAAGGGAGTAGACGTCATTCTCGAAAACAGAAGGTTTAGGATAGAGAACTGCAAGTAAATAAGGATACTTATTTATTTTTTTCCTAAAGGGAAGGGCCAATTTAATACCCTTCTTATAGTTACCACAGAGATACTGGGCAAGGGCATTTTGGGGAGATGGCCTATCTATTAGGGAGATAACATAGCATAGATTGTTTTTGTAGAGCTCTAAAAGTCCTTTGTTCCTTAATTTTAAGCTTCTAAAAACACTCTTTCTTCCAACTAAAAATTTTTTTGGAGGAGATAGGAGAAGGGAGTAAAAATCGGTCTTTCCCTTCCATTTGAAATGCTTAACACCACAGGCCTCCTCAAGAGCCCTTACTTCTCTACTCTGTGGTAGTTTCTTTAACTTTTCGCACTGGAAGTTGAATACGTAGTACCTTGCTAAGTAGTAGTTGTATATGTCTGGAAAGACCCGTGACAGCTCAAGGGCTTTCCTGAATAGGCCGAAATCGTTCATAAAAAACTTGTCTAAAATGTAAACGGATGCCAGTCTCTTAAAGGACTTTCTTGCCGAGCTCTTCATCAGTTTTTCATAGTAAAAAAATTTCTCTGGATACTCCTTTGACAGATAGGTCAGAAAGAAAAAGCTCTCCGGAACGGTGTCCGATGCCATTTTAAAAAACTTTTTAGAAAGTTCCCTCTTTCCTGCCTTTAAAAGTGTATAGGCTAAGAGGTACCCGTAAAATGGATCATCCTTGAGATAGTCTAAGTAAAAGAGAGCCTTCCCAATTTCCCTATTCTTCGCTGCTCTCCAAACTTTTCTTCTTAAAACTTTTGGTTTAAACAGATATTCAATTTTTCCTGAATTTTCGGTTAAGATATCCTCATCTAAGGAGTTGGTCTCCTTGAAGATTTCTGAGTAGATTTCTTTAGCTTTTTCTTCACTACCAATTTCCTTTAACGCTTTAGCTATTTCTAATTTTCCATAGGGATTTTTTGGCAGTGGAAGATTAGATACTACTTCTTTCGAGCAGCTGGATGAGGAGAGTAATAGAACAACTTCCCTTAAATCTGTTTTTTCCAGTTCCAAAAATGTTTTGGAACAAAAATCCTTATTTTTGAGGCTATTTATGAATTTCCTTGCGTATTCCTTTTCTATAGCCTGACTTTGGGATATGAACAGAACAAAAATAAGAAAAATGATAATTAACAATTTGTTCATGCTTTGTATATTATATCGCATTGGGTAATTGAGTAAAACTTGGCTGAGCTAAATTATCATGATTTGTTGACTTACGTTCTACGGCTTTACTATATTCCATCCAGAAAACTTCAGAAATTTTCGGAGCTAGTTCGTGGCAGGACTTGTTTATTACTATTTTGGATGTACAGATGAAGACATTAAAAACGATGTTCTCAAACATAGAGGAATATCCACAATTGCCAGTAAGATTGTAGGGATGAAGAAGGAAGGACTTTGCCAGTGTGAGGTAAAGCATCCTGAAGGGAGGTGATGCTTGTCTGACGTTCACCGAGTTGTGAACGAAGCTATTAAAGAGATGGGAAAATCAAAAAATTTTGAAAATAAGTAAATTTTTTAACGGATGAAAATATGGAAAAGGTTATTAACGTCATAGGTGGTGGTTTAGCCGGTGTTGAGGCTGCTTACAGGGCTGCAGAAGAGGGAAAGAAAGTTGTACTCTTTGAAATGAGACCACGGAAATCCACTCCAGCTCACAAAACGGACAAGTTAGCAGAGCTTGTCTGTTCAAACACTCTTGGTGGGATTGATATAACTACACCAAGAGGCCTTTTAAAGGCAGAAATGGAAAAGATAGGTTCATTAATTATAGAAGCGGCCAAGAAAACGAGTGTCCCTGCCGGCGGAGCTCTTGCAGTTGATAGGGAGAAGTTTTCAGAGTATATAACAGAAAAAATAGAGAAAAATCCAAATATAGAAGTTATTAGAGAGGAAATTACCGAAATTCCAAAAGAGGGAGTAACAGTTGTTGCAACTGGTCCCTTAACCTCTGATAAGTTTTCAGAATTTTTGAGAAATTACTTAGGAGAGGAGGAGTTCCACTTCTACGATGCCATTTCTCCAATAGTTTATGCAGATACTATCGACTACTCTAAGTGTTTCTGGGGGTCAAGGTACGGAAAGGGAGGGGACGATTACCTTAACTGTCCTATGACTAAAGAGGAGTACGAGAGGTTTTACAGGGCTCTGATGGAGGCAGAAAAGGTTCCTCTGAAGGACTTTGAGAAGGCCTGTTACTTCGAAGGGTGTATGCCAATAGAGGAGATGGCAGAGAGGGGAGAAAAAACATTACTCTTTGGTCCTTTAAAGCCTGTTGGTTTAATAGACCCAAGAACAGGAAAACAGCCTTATGCAGTTGTTCAGCTGAGAAAGGAAAACAGGGAAGGAACTCTTTTAAATTTGGTAGGTTTTCAGACAAAGCTAAAATATCCTGAACAGAAAAGGGTCTTTAGGCTCATTCCGGGCTTAGAGAATGCAGAATTTGCAAGATACGGGAGTATCCATAGAAATACGTTTATAAATTCTCCAAAACTCCTTATGAGAACTCTACAGCTCAAAAAGAACCCTAACGTCCTCTTTGCAGGCCAAATAACGGGAGTTGAGGGCTATCCTGAATCTGCTGCTACAGGTATAGTTGCAGGAATCAATGCATCGAGGTTGGTTGAGGGGAAAGATGCAGTCTATCCTCCAGAAACAACAATGATTGGGGCTCTCCTTAAGTACATAACATCTGCTGACCCTAAACACTTCCAGCCCATGAATGCCAATTTCGGCCTTCTTCCTCCTCCTGATAGGAAAATAAGAGGTAAACTTAACAGGAGAAAGTATTTAGCTAAAAGGGCTTTAGAGGATTTAGAGAAATGGTTAGGAAGTTTATAGTTTCCCTTCTTCTTTCAGTTTTCCTATTTTCTAATGCACTTTCCAACGTTTATCAAATTAACATTGTCAAGGAAAGAAAACAAAAGAAAAGTAAGAATAGTTTCATTCTTTACGTAGTAAAAAAAGGTGACTATCTCTCAGAAATTTTAGAAAAGTTTTCTATTCCTCTTAAATTTCTCTACCGTATAGTAGAAATGAACGGTATAAGAAACCCTAACTTTATCTATCCTGGCCAGAAATTAAAAATACCTTCATTCTCCCTTACAGGACATAAAGCAAGAAAAATTAACTCTGATACGTATGAAAAATTGGATTTGCTCAGGAAATTGGGAGCTAAGATAGATGATAAGGGATACATATTTTTGGGAGATAGAAAGATTTCTCTTAGGAAAAATCCAAAAATTATAGTGGGAAACCGTGAGTATTTAGTAGATTTTGGGAACCTGTCTGTAAAAGATATCAAATTTTTAACTTCAGTAGGAATTAATGTTTTGGAACCAAAGCAGTTGGGAAAAATCATCGATAAATTTATAGAATCCAATTTCTCTCAGGTTTTAAAGAATGGAAAATTTATTCTCGGAGCAAGTGACATACTCATCTACAAGTACGATTACTTAGTCTATGATACAGTCTCTGGGAGGAGGATTGTTATTAATAAGGAACCTGATACTCCACCTGCCTTAAGAGGACTTTTAAACTCCTACGGAATTTATGTTGTTGAACCTAAGTTTGTTAACCCAAACCCATCAGAGGGACTTGGTAAACTGGTAATTTTAAAGGGAGAGGGAATAAGCAAAATTTCCAACCTCCTGTTTCTACTAACCGGAAAAAAATTCAAAAGGATAGAGGACGGAGTTATCTTTCCAGACTTAAAAATTGCAGTGGTTTACGATTCAATAACTCCTGAAGAGTCTGTAAAGCTTAAACTTGAGGGAAATAGAGTTTCTGTTTTAACAGGAAATTTCCTCTACGATGTCAAGAATATTCTCTCGTTGGTTCCAGTCGCCAACAAGGAAGTAGTACTTGTTCTAAATGAACCTCCAGAGACAAACGGTAAAAGAGCCCAGTTTAAGAAGAGGGGACTTCTCATAACAACTCAAAAGAGGACCTGGTTTATGGTTGACGATGTGGAGAAACCGGAGGAGATACCTTACCTCCGGTACAGGGGCGTAAATTTAATTTTCTACTGATTTATCTGTAAGGGCAACAACTCCAGGGAGCTCCTTTCCAGCTAAAAACTGAAGGAAAGCACCACCTCCGGTTGAAACGTGGTCAACCTCGTGCTCAAGGCCTAAGAGCTCTATTGCAGCAACGCTGTCTCCACCTCCGACTATTCTCAGGGCCTCCTTGTGTTCTGCAACTATTTTTCCTACTGCCATCGTTCCGAATCTGAACTTCTCGAACTCAAATACCCCCATAGGACCGTTCCAGAGGATTGTTTTTGCATCCAACAGGGCCTCCTTGAAGAGCTCAACCGTTGCAGGTCCTATGTCAAGTCCCATCATGTCGTTAGGAATCTCCTTGTATGTTGTGAGTCTTGACTTAGCAGTTGGGGAGAACTCCTCGGCATTGTTGCTGTCAACTGGTATGTAGAACTTAACTCCGTTCTGGTCTGCTTCCTCCATGATTCTTTTTGCAGTTTCAATAAGTTCCTCTTCTACCAAGGACTTTCCTACGTTGTAACCTGCCGCTTTTAAGAACGTGTATGCCATTCCGCCACCTACGAGCATCTTATCAACAATCTTTAGCAGGTTTTCTATGACCTCAAGTTTTCCAGAAACTTTTGAACCTCCAATAATTAGAACTAATGGCCTTTCGGGATTATCCAGAGCTCTCTGCAGGTACTTGATTTCCTTTTCAAGTAAAAATCCTGCAACTGCAATCTTCACAAACTTTGTTATTCCGTAAGTTGAAGCGTGCTTTCTGTGGGCAGTGCCGAATGCATCGTTAACGTAAATGTCTGCAAGTTCTGCAAGTTTCCTTGCAAATTCGGGGTCGTTCTTCGTTTCCTCAGGGTAGAACCTGACGTTTTCAAGGAGGGCAACTTCTCCAGGCTGGAGCTCCTCAACAACCCTCTTAACCTCCTCTCCGACACAGTCAGGGATGAACTTTACCTCCTTCTCAAGGAGCCTTGAGAGCCTTTCGGCAACAGGTTTTAAGGAGAGCTTAGGGTCCCAACCCTTAGGCCTGTCCAAGTGGGAGCAGAGAATTACCTTTGCACTGTGGTCCAACAAATAATTAATTGTTGGGAGGGCAGCTCTTATTCTCTTGTCGTTCTGAATTACGCCATTTTCAATGGGAACGTTGAAGTCAACCCTAACAAACACCTTCTTTCCTTTTAGCTCCTCAGGGGGAATATCCCTCAGCGTCATCTTGTTAAACATTTTCCTGTAGGCCATTCTCCCACCACCTCCTGATTTCTTCCTCTACAACTTCTGGAACCAAGTACTTAATTGATTTGCCCAATTTTAACCTTTTCCTTACTTCCGTTGAACTGATTTCCAAGAGCCTTCCCTCGTAAATGGCAACTCTCCAGTTCCTTTCCTCTACATTTCCCCTTTTAAATCTCCTTACGGGAATTTCTACCCCTATTCTCCTTAAAATCTCCTGTGGATTAAAGTCATACCCAGGACGGGAGAGAATCAGGATTTTTGAAAGTTCTAAAATTCTTCTTGGCTTCTTCCATCTATCAAAAGAGAGGAATGAGTCTGCTCCCATTATAAAAATTGGTTCTTCGTTGTACTTTTTTCTAAATTCCTCAAGAGTTTGATACGTGTAGGAAACTCCCTCCTTTTTTACTTCGTAGTCCCAAACGGAAAAGTACCTTTCCCCCTCTACCGCCATCTGTAGAGCTCTCAACCTCACCTCTGGAGGGATGAGGAGCTCCCCCTTTAGAGGCTGAACGTAGGCTGGAACAAAGATAACCTCTGAAAAATTAAAGTCCTCCAAAACGTCCCTTGCCAGTATTAAGTGACCGTTGTGAACTGGGTTAAAGCTTCCTCCAAATAAAGCCCTCATTTATGGAAAATCCCCTGCCGTTGCTATAATTTCAAACCCTACAAATCCCTTAAAGGAGTTGCCAGATGGGAATGACAATTACACAGAAAATATTAGCAGACCACGCTGGGAAGAAGGAGGTTTACCCCGGCGAACTCATAATGTGTAAGGTTGATGTTGCACTTGCAAATGACGTTACGGCTCCCATAGCAATAAAACAGGTGAAAGCCTTAGGAGCAAAGAAGGTCTGGGATAGAAAGAGAATAGCCTTGGTTCCTGACCACTTTGTTCCAGCAAAGGATATAAAGGCAGCAGAACAGGTCAAGATGATGCGGGAGTTTGCTAAAGAGTTTGAAATTGAAAACTTCTGGCCTGAGGGAAGGGTCGGTATAGAGCATGCTCTTTTACCAGAACAGGGAGTTGTTGTTCCCGGAGATGTTGTAATAGGGGCAGACTCCCATACATGTACGTACGGAGCTCTCGGAGCATTTTCAACAGGAGTAGGTTCAACCGACATGGCCTACGCCTGGTTGACGGGGGAAGTCTGGTTCAAAGTTCCGGAGCAGATGAAGTTTATCTACTACGGTAAGAGACAAAGATGGGTTGGTGGTAAGGACATAATCCTCTACGTAATCGGAATGATTGGAGTTGATGGAGCTCTCTACAAGACAATGGAGCACACCGGAGAGGCTATAAGGGAGCTCCCAATGGACGATAGGTTCACAATATGCAATATGGCAATTGAGGCTGGTGCGAAGAACGGAATTATCGAACCGGACGAAAAGACTGTTGAGTACGTGAAGGGAAGGGCTAAGAGACCTTACAAGCTCTACAAATCTGACCCTGATGCCGAGTACTCAGAGGTTTACGAGATAGACGTTTCAAAAATAGAGCCTCAGGTTGCATTTCCCTACCTTCCATCAAACACAAGACCTGTGACGGAGGCAACCCACGTAACAATTGACCAGGTTGTTATTGGTTCCTGTACAAACGGTAGGATTAGCGACTTAAGAATTGCTGCAAAGATACTGAAGGGTAAAAAGGTCAATCCGAACGTTCGCTGTATCGTTATACCAGCAACTCAGGAAATTTACAGGCAGGCCCTTAAGGAAGGATTGATTGACATATTCTTAGATGCTGAGTGTGTCGTATCGACTCCAACATGTGGTCCGTGTCTTGGTGGGCATATGGGAATACTTGCAAAGGGAGAGAGAGCTGTTGCAACTACAAACAGGAACTTTGTCGGAAGAATGGGGCATCCAGAGAGTGAAGTTTACCTTGCATCACCTGCAGTAGCAGCTGCCTCAGCGGTTTTAGGAAGGATAGCCCACCCAGATGAAGTTGTTGGAAGTGAGGAACAGTAAGGAGCTTTTTGAATGGACTTTTTTGAGATTAGAAACTGGTTTGCCCATAACCTCTGTGACTATTTGAGGGAGAAGGAGGAGAAGGAGCTGAAAAAGCTCCTCTCCGTAATTTCCATTTTTGAGGATGTTGAGCCTCCAGAGGAGAGTGTCCTTAAGGAAGTTTCTGAGGAGGCTCCAATTTTTAAGTTGGAGGGAGGAAAGTTCACCATCTCAGAGGACCCCTTTACTGTAGATTACGTAAGAGAAAAGACTGAAAAATACTGGGAATTTTTAAAGGAGCTCTCAGAAAACTTTGAACCGGTAGGGGAAGACCTTAAAAAGAACGTTGAAATAGCAAGGGAGCTCTTTAAAAAGGGGCTCTACTTTGAAGTTCACGAAATTCTTGAAGAGGTCTGGATGGGGGAGTTTGGAGAGTACAGGGACTTCCTTCAAGCTCTAATTCAGATAGGAGTTGCCTACTACCACAGGGAGAACTACAACGAAAGGGGATTTAAGCTCTTGCTTGAAAATGCACTTGAGCTTCTGTCGTGTTACAATGGTGAGGTTTTGGGAGTTAAAGTTGATAAACTGAAAGAGGATATTAAAAGGGCTAAGGAGGAGGGAACGTTAATAGAATTTTGATAGAATTTAAACTGATTTGAATTTTATTGGGGGATGATATGGCAAGGGTTAAGAGCTTTTCAGACGGCCTTGCAAAGGGTCTTGGTTTAGGAGCAACAATTGTAGGACTTTACATGATGACAATGTTTTCCCTTCTTCCTTTAGGAATTTTCTCAAAAGTGCTGAATTTAAAGGACTTCTTTGGCCTTAAAATTGGAATTGCAGCTGTTTTTTCTCTGATAACTTTTATTTACTACGTTCGCTATGTTAAGTCCCTCAAACTCCCTCCTATTGTTTGGGGATTTGGGGCAATGATTTCTCTAATTATGTCTGGTGTTCTAATGTTCGTAACCGTCGATGTAATTCTTAAGCTGATAGGACTTGAGTAATGGACATTAAACAGTTAGAGGTTTTTGCAAGGGTTTTTGAGAATAACAGCTTTTCAAAGGCGGCCCACAAGTTGGGTCTATCCCAACCTACCGTTAGTGCCCACATACAGAACTTAGAGGAATCTATAGGTAAAAAGCTCTTTGATAGGGTAGGTAGGAGGATTGTTCCTACACAGGAGGCAAAGATTCTATACAGACACGCCGTCGAAATTTTGAAAAAGAGGGATGAGGCCCTTTCGGAGCTCCGCTCCCTCAACGGTAAGGGATTTTCAGGCCTCGTCAGAGTTGCAGCAAGTAACATACCTGGGGATTACTTCGTCCCCCACATGCTAAAAAGGATAAGGGAGAAATTTCCAAAGGTTCTCTTTAGAGTTGAGATTTTAGATTCGAGCAAGGTTCTAAAGGCCTTAACGGAGCAGATTCCAATCTACGACTTGGGTTTTGTTGGAATGGAGCCTCAGAATAAGAGGCTTGAGTCAAAAAGGATTCACGATGATGAGATTGTCCTTATAGCTCCTCCGTACTTTAAGAAGGAAGAAGTGGAACTTAAGGAGGTTCTCCAACTTCCACTCCTTTTCAGGGAGGAGGAATCTGGAACGAGGAAAACGGTGGAGGGAGCCCTGAAGGAGTTGGGAATAGGAGTGAGCTCACTCAACGTTGTGGCCTACCTTGGAAGTAATACGGCAATAAAGGAGGCTGTAAAGAAGGGAATAGGGTTTGGTCTCGTTTCAAGGTACTCCGTTCAGGACGATGTTAAGTGTGGAAAGTTAAAAATTGTTAAGGTTAACGGATTGAATATAAAACGCTTCTTCTACGCGGTTAAGAGAAAGGACATTACTC
Organism: Balnearium lithotrophicum; assembly: GCF_900182585.1. Taxonomy (NCBI): domain Bacteria; kingdom Pseudomonadati; phylum Aquificota; class Aquificia; order Desulfurobacteriales; family Desulfurobacteriaceae; genus Balnearium; species Balnearium lithotrophicum. The sequence continues at coordinate 16,133 of NZ_FXTM01000018.1, forward strand.
CCCTTCCTGTTGTCAAGGAAATCTGGGATAGGTTGGAAAAACTCCTCTAATACCTTCCTGCCGGTTAAACGGAGTGAAGAGTTGAGATTGGCTTTGGTAACGGCCTGTGGGGGAAAAAAAGAAGGGACAAAGAGAAAGGCCGGGCTTCTCTACAAATCTGCAAGGATAAGACACCTCTATAGGAAAAGTAAGGAACTTAAGATTCCGATGTTTATAATCAGTGCAAAGTACGGTCTTGTTTCTGCAGATGATGAGATAGAACCCTACGAAGCTGTGATGACCGATGAGAGGTGCAGGGAGCTCCTTCCGACACTTTTAAAAAAATTAAAGGACTTTGACGTTGTTATCTACTTTCGGGGAGGGGCAAGGAAGGAGTACTACAACTGCATAAGGGAAGCGGTAGATACTTTAAAAAAGGAACTTGTGGTCTTTGGCTACGGAAATATGGGGGATATAGGGAAACTCCAAGGGATAGTAGAAGAGGTTAGAAGTCGGGGATGAGGTGTTGTTAAACAGGGAGCAGTTGGACGTTGTTAACTTTGAAAGGGGAGTTTTACAGGTCATTGCAGGGCCGGGAACTGGAAAAACAGAGGCACTTGTCAGCCGGGTTGTAAACCTCTTAAAGAAAAAGGTTCCTCCCTCCTCTATTATGGTCGTTACCTTTACGAGAAAAGCTGCTGAGGAGTTCCTCTCACGGCTCCTTTCAAGCTGCCGTAAGGAGAACGTTGACCCTGTAGGGATTTACTGTGGAACCCTCCACTCCCTCTGTTTTTCCATTTTGGAGGAGTTTGGGTACGGTGAAATTTCAAAAAAGAAATTGGTTGAGGAATTTGGAAGGGACGTTCTAATATTTGACCTGTTTAAAAACGTTGGATTTGAGAAGTTTGAAAACCTATTTGGCTTTATTTTCGGTGATAAATGGAAGGAAAAGAGTGAAAGGCAGCTCTTTGAAGCTCTAAAGGGTCTCATAGATAGGATTTCCCTCTACAGTGTAGACCTTGAAAGGCTGAGTTCGCAGGGAAGGGTCGGCTTGGAAGCAGCAGAGGCCTATAGAATCTATTCAGAATTCGTGGAGAGCAGGAGTTTCATTGACTTTAACGGAATAGAGAAGCTCTTTTTAGAGTTCCTCTCCTCCAATCAGGGAAGAGAATTTCTCTCTAAAATCTCCCACCTTTTAGTGGACGAATACCAGGATACAAATCCCTTAGATGAGGAGATTTACTTTAAGATAGCTGAAAATTGTGAAAGTTTTGTTGTTGTGGGGGATGAGGACCAGGCCCTTTACGGATTCAGGGGAGCTACCGTTAACAGCTTTATCCTCTTTGAGGAGAGGGTAAGAAGAAAACTGAAAAAGAGGTTCAAGAAAGTTTTTCTTAAGAGAAACTACCGTTCAAATCCTGACATCGTTGATTTCCTCAACTACTACATAAACAGCTTTACCGAGCTCCGCCGTGTCGATAGAAAACCTAAACTGAAATGTGAGGCTAATACCGATTTTAAGGAAAGGTCGGTCGGTTTTTTTATAAGAAGGAGAGGGGAAAATTTAGAGGACTTTGTCAGTCGGTTTGTCAATCTCCTTGAAAAACTTGTTGAGTATGAAATTGTAGGGAATCCTTCGGACTGCGTCCTACTGGTGCCTTCGGCAAGGGAAAGGGAGGGTTCCTTTGTTGAAAAACTAAAGGCCATTTTGGAGAGAAGGGGAATTAAGGTCTACAATCCGCGGTCAAGGAACTTCGGAAGAAAAGAGGGAGTAAGAAGAGTTATTGACTACTTGGAGTTTATAGTAGGAAGTACGGACCAGTTAAGAGGGGTAGATTCTCTAAAGGAGGAAATTGAAAAACTGAGAGAGGAGTTTGAAGAAGGAAATTTGGGACTCCTTGACTCCTACTACGTACTGCTCTCTCTTCTTGACGTTCCAAACTCTGAAAATCCTGAGGAGCTCTTTGACTACTCCCACCTTTCACAGTTTATATCCCAGTTTGAAAGCGTTTACAGTAGAGGTGAAATTCCAGAGAAGTTCTCGTCGGTTTTTATTCCGTTTTTAGAGTCAACCGATGAACCGGAAGTTCCCCCTGACTACCTTCCCGAGGACCACCTTCCGGTAATGACGATTCACCAGGCAAAAGGCCTCGAGTTTCCGGTAGTCTTTCTTGCCGTTGACTATTTGAGAGAGGACGAGAGGGAGGTCACTTTAGATATTGTAAGGGAGGCCGTTCCAGAGGAGGTGAGGGAGCTCCTTCCTCCAACTCCAGACTTTGAAACTGTTAAGAGAAAGCTCTACGTTGCCTATTCAAGGGCTAAAAACCTCCTCATCATCGTTGATGGAAGGGAGAGAAGAAACAGGAGTGATGACGAATCCTCTCTCTATCCCGATGGGAACTTGAGGAGTATAAGGAGTTATTCAAAGGGTTCCTCAGAAAGGTTGGACTTGAAAAAATTCAAAAACAGACATTTTTCGAAGGAAAAGTTTCTAAGGCCTAAGGTATACTCCTTTACAGGTGATATTGTTTCATTTCAGATATGTCCGAAACAGTACGCCCTTAAGAAATTCTTTGGATTCTCTCCAACAAACTCAGTTCAAGAGTGGTTCGGAACGGCCATCCACAGGACGTTGAGGCAGGTCTACATCTTCTTTAGAGATAAAGGAAGAATTCCAAATGGAGCAGAAATTGAGGAGCTCTTTAAAAGTGTTTGTGACTACTTGAAGTTGGAGGGAATCAGTCCAAGTGATGAAAAGAGGAAAAAAACTGCCTTAAAGGTTGTCAAGGCCTTTGTTGAAAGGGAGGGAGAGGAATTCTACAGTAATTTGAGGGGAGTTGAGTACAAGGTAAGTATTGAAAGGGACGGTTATCTAATTCAGGGAACTATCGATGCCATCGTTGAGGGAGAGGACGGTTTGGAGATTTGGGACTTTAAATCAATGAGGAACTTAGAGAGAACGGGGAGACTCAAACACTTGGAGCTCTACAAAAAACAGCTCCTCTTTTACAGTATCCTCCTAAACAAAGAGAAGGTGAGTAAACTTGTCCTCTACTTCCTCAACGAGCTTCTTGAGGACTCTTCAATGGAAAAGTTTGTATTTCTCCCGGAGAGAGCCGATGAGTTCTGGGAGGAGATTAGGGGAATTATTGAAAAAATTGAGGAGTGCAGAAGTAGAAAACACTGGCCTTACGCCGATTCAGTAGATGAAAATACCTGTAAGGTATGCGACTTTAGGTACAGCTGCTCAACCTGGAAAAAATACAGAGAGGAGCTCCATTGAAGTACTTCCTTCCCTACTGGGAGGACTGGGTTCACGCCGATTTTGACCCGACTTCCGACACCTACTCAGGCGGCTTTAAAAATGCCCAGTTTACCCATGAGATTTTTGAAACTCCTCCTTACGATGGTATTCTCCTCAGCCTTGGAATGTTCGAATTCAAACTGAAACTCCTCAGGGTAGATGGGAAACCCACAATAAGGGGATTTGAAAACGTAAGGGACTACTTGAGGCTTCATAGGTTTCCTGAAATTCCCGTCATGGGGGACTGTGGAGCCTTTACGTACGTCAATGAAAAGGAGCCGATTCTTAAGGTTAGCGATGCCTTAGAGACTTACTCAAAACTCTCCTTTGACTACGGAATTTCAGTTGACCACATCTGCTCAGAGTGGATAACTGTTGAGAGGGGAAAGGAGGAGCTCTTCTCCTATACAGAAGAGAAGGAGAGCAGAGGAAAGCTAAAAATTAAACTCTCCGAATCCGAACTTGAGTGGAGAAGGCAGTTGAGTTTAAGGAACGGTGAGGAGTTTTTAAAAAAGGCTGAGGGATTTCATCCCATCGGCGCAGCCCAGGGTTACTCAATACCTTCCTATGTTGATAGTGTCGGAAGTTTGATTGATATGGGTTACGACTTTATAGCCATTGGAGGATTGGTTCCAAGGAGGAGCAGTTTTATATCAGAGCTCCTTTTGGAACTCTCCAAAAAAGGACTTCTGAAGAAGGCGAGGTTTCACCTCTTAGGGGTTTTGAGGGAGGAACTCCTTCCTCTGATGAGAGAGTTGAAAATCTACAGCTTTGACAGTGCTTCATACCTTAGAAAGGCCTGGCTTAAGGCGGTAAGCAACTACTATGGAGTTGACGGAAGGTGGTACTCATCCATAAGGGTTCCCGACTGCAAAAATAGAAGGCTTTTAAACAGGACGAAAGGACTTCCTTCCAATATTGATAAAGTAGAGAAAAAAATCCTCAAAGGTTTGAGGGATTACGATAGGGGGAATTTAAAAAACTTTGAAGAGCTCTTGGAAGAAATTGTTGCCTACGATAAACTCTTTCTAAGAAACGAGTTTAACGAGGAGAAGTACAAGAAACTCTACAGGGAGCTCTTAGAGAGCAAAATCTGGAAGAGGTGTGACTGTCCCATTTGCAGGCAGTTAGGAATAGACGTTGTGATTTTCAGGGGGGCAAATAGAAATAAAAGAAGGGGATTTCACAATGTTTGGTTGTTTTATCTCTTCCAAGTGAAAACTTCTTAAAATTACCTCTGGTAGACGAGCTTAAAACACGCAGAGAGTGAGTGGCTAATTATAAAGAATTTCCTTAGAATTTTATTTTATTGCTATAATTAATGTTCGTATAACCTTTATTAACCTAATGGAGAGATTAAGTTGAGGCTATTTAGCCTTCGTACTTTTGTATGGCTTGTTAGTGTATTAAGTTACGTTATACTATCCCTATTTTTAATTTACTCTCTTAACCAAAGGGCTAAGAGTATTCTTGCAGACCATACATTAAATATGCTAAAAAACATTGTAAATAAGGAAATTAATGAAAAAAAAAATGTCCAATTAATGATTTAAAAAATTTTGGTTTTGTCAACTATCCTTTTAGGTCAGAAGTTCACTTTGATAACTTTGAAACTAAATATCTTCTCCAAGATGGCAAACTTTATATTAAATTTCCCATTAAAGTAAGGAAATATTGCATTGATTGTCATAAGAATTTTTCTTTAGATAGTGTGAATATTATAAAGATTGCCTATCCATTAGAAAATGAATTAGAAAAAATGAAGTTTTCTCTATTACAAGTTTTGGCTTTCCTTATTATTATCCCCTTAGTCTTTGGTACAGTTATTAGCGAGTCTATCAGAAGATTAATACTTAACTATGTCGTTAGAATACAGAAGATTATACAAAAGAACCAATCGTTAGAGGAAACTATTTGTGATTTAGAGCAGTTTTTGCTGACTGAAAAGTCTGGATTTGAAGAAATAGAAAAGTTAAGAAAGAGTCTTTATCTTTTATTGGATAAAATAGAGAAGCTTTCCGTAGATAAAACTACCTTGGAGAAGCAGATAAAAGTTTTGAATAAACTTATTATTACTTCAGATATTTTAAAGGATTGGAAAGAGCCAGTTGAAAAGATTTTTAAAGTTGTATCCGATGTAGTAGATGTAAAACTTGGTTTTCTAATCTTTGATTTTAGAAATAAAGATAATGAAAATAGATATTATGTTTACATATTTTGGTTCTGTAAACCTGATGATAAGTTTTTGGTTGCTACAGAAGAAATTATAAAGGAATTGATAGGAACAGAGAGTATAAAAATTAAACATAAGTTTATAAAAGATGAAACTAAGGAAAATAAGTGTTCTTTCTTGGAACCTTCGCAGGAGGAGATAAAAAATCACTTAAAATACTTAATTTTCCCTGAATCTAAGGTTGGAGGAATATTAGGTGTAGGGTTTTTACCTTCAAAAAGTAGTTCTGAATCACAAAAGTTAACATTAGAAAGTTTGTTACCAACACTTTTAAGTGCTGCTGGTTCTATAAAAGCTATTAATAAATACACGAAAGAGATTGAGTATTTTGCTACTCGTGACCCATTAACACATTTATATAACCAACGTGTTTTTTGGGAACTTCTTGAGTATGAAATAAACCGTGCTTCGAGAAGAGGATACAAATTTACTTTACTTGTTGTAGACCTCGATAATTTTAAGTTTGTAAACGATACCTATGGACATAAGTTTGGTGATGAATTCTTAAGGAATTTTGCGAAACTACTTAAAAAAACTATTCGCAAAGAGGATATAGTAGCAAGGTTTGGTGGGGATGAGTTTTGTGTCATTATGCCGGAAACGGATAAAGAAGAAGCCCTTATAGTAGCGAAAAGGATTTTAGAAGAAGCTGAAAATAAATCTATCTTGGCTCCTGATGGAAAGACCATTATGGCTACAGTTTCAATAGGGGGAGCTGTTTTTCCTGACCATGGAAAAACTGCAAAAGACTTATTCAATGTTGCAGATAATATGATGTATAAAGCAAAGAGAGAGGGAAAGGACAGAATAAGATTTCCTTCAGATGAAGACTTAAACATGTTATTTAAAGAACAAGAAAAGGTAGCTATATTAATCACAAAGGCTATCAGAAATAGAGATATTATACCATTTTACCAGCCTATAAAGTCTTTAAAGTCAGATTCTATAGATGCTTATGAAGTGCTAATGAGAATAAAGGATGAAAATGGGAAGCCTATATCTGCTTATAAATTTATAGAGTTTGCTGAGCAATTGGGTTCTATTTATAAAATGGAATTGATTCTTTTTGAAAACTTTACAAAATACGTGACATCTTGTCAATTTAATGGAAAAATATTTTTTAACTTCTCTCCGAAATCTATAACTAATCCAGATTATCTAAATTCTATTAAGAGTATTGCTTCTAATTATCACTTAAGTCCAGAAAATATTGTCTTTGAAATAACTGAAAGAGAAACTTTAAAAAACTTGGATATACTAAAGTATTTTGTAGAGGACTTAAAGGATTTAGGGTTCAATTTTGCTATTGATGACTTTGGTTCTGGGTATTCATCTTACTTATATCTTAAATATTTGCCGATAGATTTTGTAAAAATAGAAGGAGATTTCGTCAAGGACATGGTAAGAAGTAGGTTAGATTTTGCAGTAGTCAACAGTATTTCCGTTTTATGTAAGGATTTAGGAATTGAAACAGTCGCAGAATTTGTAGAATCTGAAGAAATCTATGAACTCTGTAAGAAATTAGGTATTGACTTTGTTCAAGGATACTTTATAGGTAAGCCAAGTGAAAAATTGCAAAACTGTAACTAGTAAAAATTTTTCTTAGTCAATTTTAATCCTTACAACTTTTTCTATGGTATTTTTGTCCACTAAATCATATTTGCTATCTTGAGATAGAAGTGTTAGAAACTCTTTGTTGCCTTTTGGTCCTTTTGGTTTAGAGACGGTTAATTTTTCAGGAAATAGTCCTATTCTCCTTGAGAAGTTGAGAACTTTATTTATTGCTTTCTTGTGGAGTTCCTGACTTTTAATAACTCCTTTTCCCTTATCGACCTCTCTTTTTGAAAGCTCAAACTGAGGTTTTATAAGGGCAACTATCCTTCCGTTAGGTTTTAAAAATTTCTTTACAACGGGGAGAATCTTCTCAAGGGATATAAACGAAACGTCAATCGTAATGAGGTCAACCTTTTCAGGAACTTCCTTTTCCGTTAGGTACCTTGCATTAAATCCCTCAATTGAAATTACCCTTTCATCGTTTCTCAGCTTCCAATCAAGCTGTCCCCTTCCAACATCAACAGCGTAAACCTTCTTAGCTCCATGCTTTAAAAGGCAGTCTGTGAATCCTCCCGTTGACGCTCCAACGTCAAGGCATGTAAATCCAGTAACGTCCAATCCAAATTCCTTAATTGCCGTCTCTAACTTTAAACCCCCCCTTGAAACGTAGGGAATGTCCTCTCCCTTTAATTCAATTTTTGAATCAATAGGGACCGAAGTTCCTGCCTTATCAACAACCTTTCCGTTAACAAGAACCTTCCCTGCCATTATGAGAGCCTTAGCCCTCTCTCTGCTCCTTACAATACCCCTTTCAACTAACAGTTTGTCTAACCTTTCCCTCTTCATTGGCTAACCAATCTCATTATGTCGTTGTAGAAAACTATTATCATTAAAAGCCCTAAAATCAATAGGCCAACCTGTTGGAACTTTTCCCTGAACTGTGGCGATAGACTCCTCCCTTTCAGAATTTCTATGAGGAACAGCAGGATAAGTCCCCCGTCTAAAACGGGAAGGGGAATTAAGTTGAAGTATCCTAACTGAAGGCTGATAAATCCCATAAAGTAGAGGAAATTTGAGATTCCGGCCTGTGCAGCCTTTCCTGCAACTTCAGCTATCAAAATTGGCCCACCTAAACTCTTTATAGATGCCTGTCCTGTGATGAGTTTGTAGAGAAATGTGAAAAAGAGGTTGGTCTGGGCTTTGAATTCCTCTACGCTCTTCTTTAGTGATTCTGATAAGGGATACTTCATGAATACCAAATCTACTTTTGGAACAATACCAATCGTGTATCTTCCATACTTTTTGTTAAACTCCGGCTTAACCTTTAACGTCAGTTGTTTTCCGTTTCTAAGAATGAGGAGCTCTACCTCCTTTCCGTTGCTCTCTCCTATTGTCCTTACAACCTGTTCCCACCTTGTGATTTCCACTCCGTTTATTTTAAGAATAACATCTCCCGGCTTTAATCCCGCCCTATCGGCTGGCGAATTGGGAAGAACCTTTCCTATTACAGGTTTTACAGCCGGGACTATCGGCAGAACCCCTATTCCGTTCTTTTTATCAACTAACGTGTGAACTTTAATCTCCTCAACTTTGTTTCCCCTCTTAATCTTTATCCTTAAGTCTCTATCAGGGTTAAGGGAAACTATCTGATTAAACTCCTTCCAGTTTTTGACTCTTTTACCGTTAACCTCCAATATTAAATCCCCAGGTTTTAGCGGAACTTTTTCAGAAAGGACAAATCCCACCCTTGCAGATTCCACCTGGTACGAAGGAACGTACCTTCCAATCGTGTACGATGCAGCAAAAAAGAGGACTGCCAGAAGGAGGTTCATTAGAGGACCTGCCAATGCTATAACTATTCTCTGCCAGGGAGGTTTTGCGTAGAACTCATCGGGACTTTTTGGAGGTTTATCGGGGTCCTCCCCTGCCATTTTAACGTATCCACCTAAGGGGATGAGGCTTACTGCAAACTCCGTTTCGCAACATCTGAACTTAAAGAGTTTTGGTCCAAAACCTATTGAGAATGTTTCAACTCTTACGCCAAAGAACCTTGCAGCTAAGAAGTGTCCAAGTTCATGGACAAATATCAGAACTCCGAGGGCTACTATAAAGTAAAAAAGTGTTGCCATTCAACCTCCCATTTCGTTTGAAAGGAAATTTATGTTAAAAGCTTCTGAATTCAAAAATTAACCGCTTAAGGGCTTCATCCCCTGTTAACTTTCCCATTTTCACCGAAAACTCAGTCTCATTTAGGGTTTTCAGTAATTTTAGGGCCTTTAAAATTCCCATTTTTCCCGATGCCAACTGAACTTTCTTGAGGACTTCCTTTGGAAGTTTTACCTGTCTCCCAGATAGAACGTTAACGATTTGTCTCGTTTGTGTCTGAAATAAACCTATAATTTGGAGGGGTTCTGTTCCTTCGTTTAAAAGTTTGTTAATTTTATTCAGGTATTCCCTCTCTTCTCCATTGATGAGAAGGAATATTAGTTCAAACACGTTTACCTTTCCACTTGATGAGAGGAGAAGCTTGACTACTTCTTCATTAAGTTCCCCAGGATAGTTCAGGAGCTTGTCAGTTTCGTTTCGGAGCTCCCTAAGTTCTGCTCCAACAGTTTCAACTATTAGGGAAAGTATTTCATCGGATACGTTTTTCTCTAAAAGTTTTTTCCTTAAAAGTTTCTTCAATGCACTTTCTGAGTAAAAATCCGAATAGATAACTACTTCCGAAAGGTTTAAAATTCCCGAAAAGAGCTCTCCCTTTAAACTCCTGTAGTCTAAGTCTGAAAAGGATGCAACTATAAACTTATTAAGCCCCTTCAACTTTTGGAGAAACTTTTCTATCTGTTTTTTACCTTTTATTACTGAGGGAAGGAGCTCCCCGTGAACGATTACCGGAACGGGAGACTCTCCAAAGAGAGAAGTTCCGGTAAAGGAGAAAAACTCGTTAATGTTTTCAGGGTAGAAATTCTCTGTCTTCCACCTTTTAGAAAACTTCTTTAAAAACTGTTCCGTTAAGTAGTCCTCAGGACCGTAAATGAATATTTTATCTCCAACACTTCCTTTCTCTATTTTTTTTAGGGCTTCCTGAACCTTAACCTTCCCCTTTGACTTCAACCTTCACCATCTCTATCGATTTTGGATTTGTGGGACAGGAGTGGATACACCTCCCGCAGCCAATACAGTGTTCAGAGTGAAATTCGGGATAGGTTACATCAATTAGTGTAATTGCTCTATCCATCTTAGGACAGCTCCAGTAACAGCTCTGGCAGAATATGTGTTCAAAGGCTACACAGGTCTCTTTTTTAAGCCTTGCCACCAACTTAAACTTTTCAAGGTTTTCCCTTTTGAGAGCTCCACTCTTACAGGCATCTATGCAACTGTAGCACTTTTCACAGTAGTTGTTTTCAAAGTTCATGTATGGAGTATCTAAAACGACGGGATGCATGTCCTTCACTAAATTCAAAACCCCCGTCGGACAGCTCTTTACACACTCTCCACACTTTGTACAGAGCTTTAAGAATGTATCCTCATCTGCACTTCCCGGAGGCCTAACGTACTCTTTGTTGGGTTTTGTTGCCTCGTAGGTAAATTCGGCTGCAGCCTGAGCTATTGACTTTCCTAACAGTTTAAAGAAGCCTCTTCTACTCATGGAAGAACACCCTTTCTATACCTTCTGTAGATTATAAAGCTGACCAAAATCAGAAGACCAATTATTAAGGATATTAGGTTCAAGTTTCTCAGTGCAAAGTTCTTTACATCCTCACCGAAAAAGTATATCAGAGCTCCCTCAGCGAAGAACCTGCTTCCCCTTCCAATTAGGGAGAAGATAAAGAGTTTCTTAAGGGATGCAAAGAGAACCCCAGACGTTACTGTAAAGAGTTTATATGGAAGGGGAGAAAATCCTGCAAGGAGAATTATTACACTCTCGTAGGACTCGTAGAGCCTGTGGACCTTTTTGACCTTTTCCTCCCCGAAGAACCTCTCTGCAAGGGGCTTTCCCCCGAAGTAGCCTACGTAGTAGCCAACAACGCCACCCAACGAGGAAAAGAGGGTTGCAACGATTGCATAGAGAAATGAATTTTCTGGATTTGTTAAGCAGAGTGTAATAAGGAGAACGTCAGGCGGTATAGGGAAAAAGATTGCCTCTATGAAGGCATTAAAAGCTAAAGCATAAACTCCGTACTTTAATGCTAAGGCCTTCCAGAAAGCAACTGTTAGAAACTTCATCTACCACTCGTAGTTTTTCAGGATTTCAAGAGCTCTGTAGTCTGTCAGGTCCAAATGGATTGGAGTTATTGAAACGTATCCATTTTTAACTGCCCAGTAGTCCGTTCCAGGCTCAGCCTTCCAGTTTGGTTCCTCTCCACCTATCCAGTAGTACACCCTTCCCCAGGGGTCTCTCCTCTCTTCAACCCTTTCGGTGTAGTCCTTTTTTCCCTGTCTCGTGACCTGAACTCCCTTCACCTCCTCGTAAGGAAGGTTTGGAATGTTTACGTTTAAACAGCACCCTTCGGGAATTCCCTCCTCTAAAACCCTCTTTGAAATTCTCTTAGCCCACCTTGCTGCACTTTCCCATTGGAAGTCCTTAAATGTTGCAAGGGAGAAGGCAATCGATGGAATTCCAAGGAGAGCTCCCTCCATCGCAATTGAAACGGTTCCAGAGTAGGTTATGTCCTCTCCCAAGTTCGGTCCCCTGTTTATTCCACCAACTACCATGTCCGGCTTTCTCTTCATAATGGCATGGATTCCTATGTAGACACAGCTTGTCGGTGTTCCATCAACTGCATACCAGTTCTCATCAACCTTTTCGCACCTTAAAGGCCTGTGGAGCGTAAGTGCCCTTCCAACTGCACTCCTTTCCCTATCTGGAGCCACAACTGTAACATCTGCAAACTCACTCAGAGCTTCGTAAAGAACCTTCAGTCCTTCCGACCTTATCCCATCATCGTTTGAAAGGAGGATTCTCGGCCTTTTATCAACTTCCATTGTTTACTCCTATGAACACCCACCTTATTATCCCTACAATCTCAACAGTTCCATAGATTAGAGAGCTTACCATTATTCCGTACTGCTTCGTTAAGTAACCGTAAGTCGCATAGAGGGCAGATGCAAAAAGGGCTATTACGAATCCAACCTGAGGGTAGCCCAAGGCAGTAATCAACAGGGCTAAAACGCCTATTACAGAGGCAACTATTTCAAGAAATTTTTGGAATTTCGTTCTCTCCAAAACTCCTCCTTTAAATTGCTGTTGTGAAAGATAGAAAATAGAGAGGAAATCTGAAACTTCAAATTGTTATTGAACGAACTTCTTTATTATCCTTGGCTTGTCAACCTTTTCATTCCCTATTCTGTAGGAGGATAGGAACTTCCTTTTAAACTCCTCAACGTTTCCTCTGTTGTAGTAAATTTCTCCAATAGGTTCTCCCTTCTCTACCTTGTCCCCTATCTTTTTGAAAAACGCCAGTCCAACGGAGTAGTCTATACTATCCTCAGCCCTTTTCCTTCCTCCTCCCATCTCTACCACAAGCCATCCTAAACTTTCACCATCTATCGACTGAACGTATCCACTTAGTGGAGATTCAACTAAGAGTCTCTTTGCATTCACTTCCCTTTGAAGGTCTCCACCTAAATACTCAATCCAACTTACAAACCTGTCTCTTGCCCTTCCTTCCCTTATTACCATTTCGGCGTCCCGTTTCCCTTCCTCAAAGCTTCCCCTCTCCGTAAGCTCGTAGAGAGCTCCAACCAAGGAGGAAACAACCTCTAAAAGGTCAGGCTCTATACTTCCACCTAACGCATCTAAGGCTTCTCTTACCTCTAAAAGATTTCCTGCAAAGAGTCCCAAAGGTTGCCCCATCTCCGTTATCAGAGCTCCAGCCCTTTTACCGTAGAGCTTACTCACCTCAACCAATCCCTTTGCAAGCTCCTCAGCCCTTTCCATCGTCTTCATAAATGCACCGCTTCCCACTTTTACGTCAAAAACAATTGCATCTGTATTTACTGCAAGCTTTTTACTTAAAATACTCGACACAATTAGAGGAATACTCTCAACCGTTGCAGTAGCATCCCTGAGGGAGTATATCTTTCTATCGGCAGGTGCTATTTCAGGAGTCTGAGCTGATATTGAAAATCCAAACTTCTCAACAACTTCCGAGATTTCGTCAGAGGAGAGCTCCACCTTCATTCCCGTACTTTCCAACTTATCTATCGTTCCACCTGTAAATCCAAGAGCTCTCCCTGCAAGAAGTGGAGCCTTAAATCCCAACTCTGCCAAAACGGGAGCTATGACCAGGGAAACCTTATCACCAATTCCGCCGGTACTGTGTTTATCAACCAACGTTCCTCTTGTCTTTACCTCTATTTTCACTCCCGAATTCAGCATAGAATCGGTTAAGTAGAGGGTTTCGTTGTAGTTAAGCCCCCTGAAGAAGACTGCCATCAGAAGGGCAGCCATCTGATAGTCTGGTGTTTCACCCCTTGTGTAGGATTTAACTATGAAGTCTATTTCTTCTTTAGAGAGTTCCTCTCCATCCCTCTTTTTCTTTATAAGTTCTTTAAATAGCAACCTTACCTCTGCAATCAGGTTAAAGTTAGAATTACTCTAACAAATCCATCTACAAGAGGAATTAAAATCCAGTTTATAACAGGGGTAATAATTAAAATTATCAGAATGATAGGGCCGTAAGGTTCAATTTTCTTGTACTGAATCCAGTATTTGTATGGAAGGATAGCTTCTAAGATTTTTGAACCATCGAGGGGAGGAATCGGTAAAAGGTTAAAAATTCCGAATGCTACATTTATAAACAGGGAGTATTTGAGCATCAAAAAGAGGGGTTCAGAGATTGATGGAGAAATGGCGTAAAATGGGAGGTACTTGAGGAGTAGAGCGCTAACAAAAGCACTCAAGAAGTTAGCTAAAGGTCCTGCAAATGAGACTAAAATTTCTCCCGTTCTCCATGAGGAAACCTTGGTGAAATTTCTAGGATTAATCGGAACCGGCTTTGCCCATCCAAAGTGAACTAAAAATAGAGCAATAAAACCTAATAGGTCTATGTGGGCAATCGGATTTAAAGTTAACCTTCCTGCAAGTTTTGGTGTAGGGTCCCCTATTTTGTATGCCACGTAACCGTGGGCAAACTCGTGAATTGTAAGAGCCCAAAGTATCCCCGGTAGAGCTATGAGTAAGTTCAAAATCCAGTCCTGCAGATTGACCTCCCTTTAGCACAGTTTTAAACACATATAACTTAATTCCAGTAATTTAATTTATGCAAGCTATAGCTTTTTATTCTTTAAGTACAACTCTTTAGAAAGGATTAAGCTTTTTCTTAATTTTTCAAGGGCTTCATAGATACTTACTAAATCCCTATCAGCTAAATAGCTGATATTCATCTTAGTTTCCAAATTCCCCCTTGCCAGTTCTTTTGCTAGGTTTTCTACAGTTTCATAATCTTTCGATGCATTTACAGTGTAAATTATAGTAAATAGAAAAGGGAAAAAACTAAGAAGCAATGCATATAGAAATAGGTCCTTTATTATTTTAACGGCTCCTACATTAACAGGATATTTTACAGTTAATACGTAGTAAGCACTAATTAAGAAAAAACCGACGATTAACCAGAAGAATAGTGCCATTCTAAGTGGGTAGGATAGTCTGATTTTGACGTTTGAGAGAAAGAGTAGTCTTAATAGTTTCTTCATAGTACCTCCTTAATAATTTTTAAATAATTATAAATAAATTTAAGTGGAAATCAATAATGATTTTAATTATATTAAGCGTCCTGAATATTTTGACATTTGTACAATTAAGGAATCAGGAAAATTACTTAATAGAAAAACTTGGAAGTAGAAATATTTGAAATTTATAGAGATTCAATAAGTTTCTTCACACGTTTGATAACTTCGTTTCTAACCTCTCTAAAGGCTTTTAATTTTTCTTCTATTGTTCCTTCCACCCTTACCGGGTCGAAAAGTCTCCAATGTTGGACGTTAGCTCTAGGTACAATAGGACAGTTCTCAGCTGCATCTCCACAAAGGGTTACAGTTAGGTCAAGTTTATTTAAAGGAATTTCTTCAAGGGATTTGGATTTTTGTTTTGATATATCAATTCCAATCTCCCTCATAACCTCTACTGCAAGGGGATGTACGTATCCGGCAGGACTTGAGCCTGCCGAGTAAACTTCAACGTTCTTTCCTAATTTCTTTGCGTAGTATTTAGCAAAACCCTCAGCCATCTGGCTTCTTGCAGAGTTTCCGGTACATATAAAACCTATTTTCACTTCTCTTCTGCCTCCTGAGGTTTTCTAATCAGGTAATCCCTTATATCCTCGATGAGGGATACTAATACGGGAACGAAGAAGAGGGTCATAAACGTTCCAAAGATGAGTCCCCCGATTGCTACCACTGCGAGGGGAGCTAACCTCTCAAGTCCTAACGCCCATCCCAGGGCAATGGGAATCATACCAACGGCCGTTCCAAATGCTGTCATTAAAACGGGACGAGTCCTGATTTTTATAGAGTTTATAACTGCATCCTTTGTTGACTGTCCCTGCTCCTTTGCCCACTTGAAGAAGTCTATGAGAAGGATAGAGTTTTTAACGATGATTCCTGCAAGGAGAATCATTCCCATAAAGGAAGGCATACACTGGGGTTTGTGGGCAAGGAGCATTGAGAAGGCTGCTCCAATCATAGCAAGTGGAATTGCTGCAACTATAGATATTGGATAGGTAAACGAGGAAAATGCAGGTACTAGTGAGAAGTAGAGAATGATTATTCCTATTAGAAGAGAGTGCATCAATCTTGTAAAGCTCTCCTTCATCTGCTTGATTTCACCCTCGTGAGAAATTCCGTATCCTACAGGAAGTTCTAAAAGCTTGTTTTCTAACTTGTTTACCTGCATTTGAAGGAATGTTGTTGGAGCTGTTGAACGGTAACCGTAAACATCTACAGTATTGAGTAAGTCCTGATGAGTAATTCTGCTTTGAGTATTCTGCTCTTTTAATTTCACAAAGTAAGAAAGGGGAACAAAACCCTTTTTTGTAGGAATAGGAACAGACTTCAACTTATCTGCAAAATCCCTTTCATCGTTAGGCAGGATTAGCCTTATGATGATTCCATTTTCCATAGGAACAACAAATGAGGAAGCAGGAATTCCCCTTACGAATCCTCCTACGTAGGAAGCTATTTGGAGTGGAGTAAGTCCGTAGTTTGCTGCTCTGTTTGAATCAATCTGAATTATTACCTCTTTTTTATCGAGGTACCAGTTTCTTGAAATATCTGTTATTCCACGAACCTTTTTAAGAAGACCTGATAATCTCTCTGCGAGTTTGTCAAGAACTTTAGGGTCTCTTCCGTAAATCATTTCATCAATTGTTGAGGCAATTGATGATAGAGGTGTTGCTCCAAAGTCCATTATTGTTACGTATCTGAGGTCTGGAATTTGATGGAACTTTTGACGGAGCTCCTCCTCAATCTGCCAGATTGTCTTTTTCCTGTGGAACCTATCTACAAACTGAATTTTCATTTCTATCTGCTGAGGAGTTTTTCCACTTCCAAAGGATAGGACTCCAGGTTCAGAACCTATAGTTGATGAAACCCTTACAACACCAGGCATTGAATAGAGAACCTTTTCCATTTTTGATAAAACTTTCTCAGTTTTCTCAAGGGATGTATTTGAATCCGTTTCTGCTCTAACTATGACAATTCCAGTATCCATAGGTGGCATTAAATCCCTTCCCAAAACGGGAATTACGTTTTTCATCGTTATCACAAAAAGGAAAAATCCAACAACTACAACTATCAGTTTGAGCCAGAAGTGGGGAAGTAAAGGCTCTGTTATTCCTGCATAGAAATTCCTCAATCTATAAACTACTGCCTTAACAAAGTAATCGTAGATTTTTCTCTCTAGCCAGTTCTTATCGGGTGTTTTCTTCAAGATATAAGGAGCAACAATTGGAATTACCGTTACTGCAACTACGTATGAAACGACAAGGGCAATAATCAAGGTTAGCGAAAGGGGTCTTAGTATGTGTTGAACGTATCCACCTATAAAGACTATGGGAATCAACATTGCAACCGTTGTGTACGTTCCACTTAAAACGGCAAGCATTATCTCCTTTGTTCCATCTATCGTTGCCTGCCAGATGTCCTTTTTAAGTTCAAAGTAGTGCCTTTCGATGTTTTCAAGTACAACAACTGCATCATCTGTAAGCATACCTAAGGCGAGGATAACGGCCGTCAGTGTTACGATGTTGAAGTTGAATCCAAAGAGCCACATAAGTCCTATTGTTATTAAGTAGGTTACAGGAATTGAGAAGAACGAAACTATTAGCATTCTTACGTTTGCTAAGAAAATGAATATGACGAGGAGTGTAAATACAACGGCATCCCTTAAGCTTTCCAACATGTTTTTGTTAGAGAGCTCTATCAGCCATTCTTGAGTATCTGCAACTTCAAAGTTAAGTTGTGGATACTCCTTTTTGAGTTTCGGTAGAAATGCCATAACAGACTTTATTGCTGGAAGCTCGTAACCTTTTGGAGAGCGGAGAATAGATATTCCAATGGCCCTATGTCCGTTTCCGTGGTAGGCTGAAAGTCTGTCCTTGTACCCCCACTCTACCTTTGCAACGTCCTTAAGCTGTACGTTTGGTTTAATGTAAATATCCTTTAATTCCTCAATTCTCTTGGCCTCATCCTCTAACTTTAACATTAAAAGGCCGTCCTTGCTTATGAGGAGTCCAACTGGAGCGTTTCTGTTGTTCTGTCTAACGGCGTCAGCAAGCTGTTTTAGAGTTATGTGGTATTTGGCCATTTTTATGTAGTTGGGATAAATTCGAATTTCCCTCTGGTATCCTCCAAATACCTCAACATCGGAAACGTGAGGGAGGTTAAGGAGTTCATCCTTTATCTCGTTTTCAGCCAATTCCCTAACTTGTGCAAGGGAGAGGTGAGAACCCTTTTTGGGATAGACTGCAAGGATTAAAACTGGCTGCGTTGCATCTGTAATTTTGTAAACCTGTGGAGGGAGGATATCCTTAGGGAGAAATGGGAGAACCTTTGAGAGTTCGTTTGAAACGTCGGTTGCTGCAGAGTCTATTCCCTTCTTGTACTCAAACTCGACAGTTACAACCGAAACCTCATCCTTTGAAACTGAGCGAACAGTTCTTACAAGGTCTAAAGTCTTTAACCTCTCCTCAATAGGCCTTGTTATATGGGATGCTACATCCTCAGCAGAAGCTCCAGGCTCAACTGTTACAACGGCTATTTGAGGTCTATTTGCATCCGGAAAGAACTTTCTCGGTATCTCTATGTAACCTATAATGCCTATTGCACAGAAGAATAGGATGAATGCCAAAACGCCGTGAGGTTTTTTTACGTACCAGTCAACCAATTTACCCATTGAAGGCCTCCACAAGGTTTACATTCTTAACCCTTAAAACCTCTAACAGCTTGCTTTCCCTTCCAACTACTACCTTTTCACCTTCCAATAGGTTACCTGAAACGACTACCCTGTTGTTTACCCTCTTTATTACCTTAACTGGAACGGCCTTTACTGAATGTCCCTGAACGGTTAAAACGTAACTTCCATCCTTTAGGTGGAGAATTGCTGAATAGGGAAGAACAAAACCTTCGTAGCTTTTCCCCTCTAAAACAGTTTCTACTAATTCACCCGGTTTAATTCCTTTGAGTTTGTTTAACCTTATTTCAACTGTGTAGAGGCTGTTTTTCTGGTTTGCTGCAGGGTAGATTTTCTCAACTCTTCCAATTTCAAGGCCTTCTACCTTTACAGGAGAACCCAACTCAGTTTCTCTTGCATCCCTTGGTGGAACGTTTACAAGAACTCTGAATCCGTCACTGTCGTAAAAGACCTTCATTATTGGTTTTCCAGGGAGGGCTTCATCCCCTGGATAGAGGAGAACGTTTGCAACTGTCCCACTTTTGAGAGCTCTGATTTCTGTGTACTTCAGTTTTGAAGCTACAGATTTTTCCTGCTTTTCAATTGAAATTATGGCGTGCTTTAACTCTCTCATTTGTGATTTAATGGTTTCAACCCTTGCTTTTGCACTTTCGTAGAGATTTTGATACTTTTCAACAGCTTCCTTTGGAACAGCTCCCCTTCTAAAAAGAAAGAGCTCCCTTTCGTACTCGTTCCTTGCATTTTTCTCCGCAACTTCAGCCGCCTTTAGCTGTGACTCCAAACCCTTTAAAAGGGACTCCTTTGCCTTCTTTTGATTTTCAAGGGCAAGGATTGTGTTCTCAATTTCGGAACTATCAATCCTTGCTAAGAGCTCTCCCTTTTTGAAGTGTTCACCTTCCCTCTTGTATACTTTCAAAACTGTCCCGGAGACCTTTGTTGAAATGGATGCGTAGGTGTACGGTAAAACCTGACCTAAGTATTTAAACCTTTCGTTAATATTTCCCCTTTTTACAACTGCATATTCAACTGGTAAAGGGTAGCTTTTAGGTGGTGTGTACGAGAGGAGCTCCACCCTCCTCTTCTTTATGAGAACTTTTCCAACAACAACACCTAAAGCTATTAGAATAACCAGGACTAGTATTGCCTTAGAGCTCTTCATCTTCAACCTCCAGTATTGTTTCTATCCTTCTCTTTTCAATTTCCCAGTCGTAGTAAGCTCCAGAGAGCTCCGCCTCCGTCATGTAAAGGTGGGACTCTGCAAGGAGGAGGTGGTCCATGTCTCCCTTACCGCTCTTGTACTTCAACCTCTCTATTCTCTCAACTTCCTTTGCATAGTCCAACTTTTTCCTGTAAGCCTCAATGTCAGACTGAATTGACTTTATCCTCCCAATTGCCTTTGAGAGCTCCCTCTTTATCTCAAGTTCTGTAGATTTGAGTTCCTTCTCCTTTGAAAGCTTTTCCAACTCCTTTGAAAGAACTTCTCTCCTTTTTCTTCCCCATTCAAAAATCGGATATCTAACCTCAAAGGATAATGAACCTACTCCAATATTTTCACCAGAGTCAAATCCATAATTCCTTGTATAAGTTCCAGAGATTAAGAAGTTTAAGCCGTACTTCGAAGCTGTTAACTCCTTGGTCTTTTCCGATATCTTTACATTCCTCTCCTTTGACTTAATTAGACTGTTTCTCTTTAAAGCCTCACTGTAGAGGTCTGTCAGTTCGAAGTTTTTCGGTGAGTATTCAAATCTGTAGGGTTCAATTCTGCTGATTTTCTTCCCAATGAATGTTTCAAGAACTGTCTTTATTGTTTTCTGGTTTTCCTCTACCTCTGAAATTCTTGATTCAACGTCTTTTAGAGAGTACTCAACCTTTAACAGGTCAACCTTTGCAAACTTTCCAAGTTTTACACCGTAGGAGACGTCAGAATAGAGCTTTTTAAGACTATCCCTGTACTTTTTTAGAGCTCCCTTTATTTTTTCAAGCTTTAAGTACGTTAAATAGAAGGAGTCAACGTTGAACCTAATCTGCCATGCCGTTGCCTTCTTTAAATTCTTAAAAAGTTCTGACTTCAGTTTTGATATCTCCTCTCTCCTTGAAATTGTTCCTCCCAAGTAGATAGGTGCAGTGTAGCTGATTCCGTAGATGAACTTCTGACTGTCAAATGGAGGGGGATTTTTAGGATTCATCATGTGGTACATAGGAGTCAGGATGAAGTTTTTGTTGTAGGTTGTGTAGGTTGATAGGAGATTGACCGTTCCAAGCCTTTCCCTCCTTACAGCCTCTGCTTCCTTAAGGGAGCTCTCCCTTAAAAGTTCCAACTTCTTTATTTCTGGGTAGTTTTTAACTGAAAGTTCCTCTGCCTCTTTTAGGGTTATAGAATTTCCGGTTGAGGAGAGGAGGAGAAAAAGTGTTAATATCGAAAGAGTTTTTTTCAATTTCTCCCCCAAAATTAGGTAATTGACGAAATTATCAATCTTGAATAATATATTAGCACATCCGAAAGATAACTTCAAGGAGAGGAAGAATGGTAAGCGGCCCGGTCATTGGAGCAGTTTCATTTGTAGCTTCTTTCATATTTGCCCTCGGTGGCGTTGGAGCAGCTGTAGTAATTATTCCCATTTTAGTATTCTTAGGGGTTCCATTCTCAGTTGCCAGACCTGCAGGACTCTTTGCAAACTTCTGCTCAATGACTTCTGCAACTATCCATAACCTAAAGGAAGGCTTGTTAGACTTTCGACTCGGAATACCTATAGTTGTTTCCTCAGTAATTGCTTCTCCGATTGGAGCCTATACCTCCCACCTACTTCCCGAAAGAATCGTAGGGATTGCCTTTACACTCTTTCTCTTCTTTGCAGGAGCAATGGTTTACATACCTAAAAAGGAGGTATTTGAGGAGAAAAGTAGCCTGGTTTATCCAACCTTCGTTGGAGCTCTTGCCGGCTTCCTTTCGGGACTACTTGGAGTTGGAGGAGGAGGAGTAATCTCTCCAATGCTCATAATTGCCGGATACCATCCAAAGAAGGTAGCTTCAGTTACACCTTTTACTGTCCTATTTTCATCCTTTACAGGTTTTCTTGCCTACTGGAAATTAGGGAGTGTCGATTGGAAAATAGTTCTTTGGGCTGCCATTCCAGCTGTTATTGCTGGATACCTTGGAGCTTTTATCACCCACAGGTATTTAAAGCCCTCTCACGTAAAGAAACTATTAGGGATTATATTTTTCCTTTTAGGAATTAAGTTCCTGTTAAAATTCATCTAAGGAGGTGTTTATGGAATTGAGGGAATTTGTATCCCAGTTTGACCTTAAAGGAGTTTTGGAGAAGGAACCAAAAATCTCCCTTGATGGATTCCTTGAGAAGTGGCAGAACGGAGAGGCAATTCTTTTGGATGTAAGAACAAATGAGGAACAGGCTTTAACTCCACTAACGGCATTTGGAATTCACATTCCTTTAAACGAGCTTCCCGAAAGGCTCTCAGAAGTTCCAAAGGACAAGTTGGTGTGTACACTCTGTCCTGGAAAAATAAGGGCTACAATAGCCCTCTGCTATTTAGTTTCAGAGGGTTTTGAAAACGTTAAAGTTCTCAACTCATCTCCTTCAGAAATTGTTGATAAAATGAAACCACCAGTAGTATCAAAATTGAGGAAGTAAACTTTGGAATTTGAAAGGTTTGTTGAAGCTTTAAAGGTTCTTTCAGACGAAACGAGAATAAGAATTCTCAAACTTTTGGAGAAAAGCCCGGCCTACCTGTGTCAGATAACGGCAGTGCTGGGCTTTTCCCCTTCAACAGTTTCTGCTCACATGGTAAAACTTAAACACTTCGGTTTTGTTAGTGAAAAAAGGGAAGGAACTAAGGTTCTCTTCTCCC
This sequence comes from Balnearium lithotrophicum, assembly GCF_900182585.1. Taxonomy (NCBI): domain Bacteria; kingdom Pseudomonadati; phylum Aquificota; class Aquificia; order Desulfurobacteriales; family Desulfurobacteriaceae; genus Balnearium; species Balnearium lithotrophicum. The sequence goes on from NZ_FXTM01000018.1 coordinate 38,483, forward strand.
TTTCTGAGCCGGAGGACGAGAATTTAAGAAAAGTAATGGCCTCGATTTTGGAAAAGGCCGAGAGTTTTCCCTCTGTTCTTGAGGATAGGCAGAAGTTTAAGGAATCGACCCTTGACAGGGTCTGCCCTCCCGGAGGAATTGTTGGAAAGAAGAAAAGCCGAAGAGGTAGTTAAGGAAATCCTTTTAGACAATGAAACCTTTGTTTCAGATAGGGGAAGGGAATTTTTTGAGGACCATATAGAAGAACAGCATCCCACTGTAACATTGGTAACCTGTTCTGATTCAAGGGTTCATCCCACAGTTCTTTCCAGGGAAGTAATGAATAGGGTTTTTGTCATTAGAAACATAGGAAATCAGATAGAGAACTCCTTAGGCTCTGTAGACTACGGAGTCTTTCACCTTAAAACGCCCGTTCTTCTCATTTTAGGTCACGTCAACTGTGGGGCTATAAAGGCATTTTTAGAGGGTTATGAGGATGAGAGGGAAAGCATAAGGGGAGAGCTTGATCACTTATGTATTCCCGTTTCAAGGTTTAAAAGGACAGGGGACTTTAACAGTGATTGGCTAAGGGCTATTGAGGAGAATGTAAATTGGCAGGTTAGAATTGCCCTTGAAAGATACGGAATTTTAATAAGGAGAAATCTCCTTGTCGTTCTTGGTGCTATCTATGATTTTGCAAATGTCTACGGTAAGGGTTACGGAAGGATTGTTTTAAAATCTGTGAACGGAATTAGGGACAGGGAGGGGATTTTAAAACATGGAGCTCTCTCCTTAATTCCCCAGGAACTAAGGAAAAATTTTGTTTAAGGTAGGGGAATTGTTCTGACAAATTCCCTGTTTTCAATGTGCCACTCTACAGTTCTCTTTAGTCCCTCCTCTAATGGAACGTTTGGTTCCCAGCCTAAGATTTTCCTTGCCTTTTCAATGTCAGCCCACGTTGCCTTGAGGTCAGCCTTGTGGAACGGTTTGTATACAATTTCCGCCTTCTTTCCTAAAAACTTTTCAATGAGTTCAATAACCTCATTCAGCTGGTGGGGATGGTTGCCCCCTAAGTTGATAATTTCGTATCCAGTTTCGGTTTCGTAGGCTTTGATAGTTCCCTCTGCTATGTCGTCAACGTACGTAAAGTCCCTGCTCTGGGTTCCATCTCCGTAAACAGTTATAGGTTCTCCTTCATCTATCCACTTAATAAACCTGAATATGCACATGTCGGGCCTTCCTGCAGGTCCGTAGACTGTAAAGTACCTTACAACGGTAACGTCAAATCCGTACAGATAGTGGTACGTATAGGACATAACCTCTGCAGCCTTTTTACTTGCTGCATAGGGGGAAATGGGGGTATTTACAGGTAGGTCCTCCTTAAACGGCATAGGTTGACCTGCATACAGTGATGATGTTGAAGCGAGAACAAACTTTTTAATTCCAAACTCCCTCATAAGTTCAAGGAGGTTCAGCGTTCCAAGTGAGTTTGTCGTTTCGTAAACGAAGGGATTTTCAATGCTGTATCTAACTCCAGCCCTCGCTGCAAGGTTTATGACTCCTTCCGGTTTCTTTTCTTGAAAGATTACCCTTAGAGCTCCCCTGTTTTCAATATCAACCCTGTAGAAAACGAAATTTTTATTTTCACTCAACTTCCTTAATCTGTACTCCTTTAACTTTGGGTCGTAGTAGTCGTTTAAGTTATCCACTCCAATCACTTTGTATCCCTTTTCCAAGAGCTTCTCGGCAACTTTGCTTCCTATAAACCCTGCTGCTCCGGTAAGTAAAACCTTTTTCATCCCTTACTCCTTTCTTTACTCCCCTAAAATTTGAAGTACCATTATATTTCCTTCAAAAGAATTTAGGGAGCGTAGAGTTGATTAGAAGTTTAAGGTTGAAGGGATTTAAATCCTTTGCAGATGAAACAGAGATAAGGTTTACAGAGGGTATTAACTGCATTGTAGGACCGAACGGCTGCGGAAAGAGCAACATTGTTGATGCCCTAAAGTGGATAGTTGGGGTTACTTCAGCAAAGGGAATGAGAGCTGACAACATAAGGGATTTAGTCTTTAAGGGAACGGAAAGCAGAAGGCCATCGAGGAGCGCTGAAGTTTCCGTTGTTGTCTCATCAAGGGATTTAACAGTTCCGGAGACGGAGGTAACGAGGAGAATAAAGTCTGACGGTGATAGTGATTTTCTCATAAATGGTAAAAAGGTAAGGTTAAAGGACATTCAGGAGCTCTTTTCAAAGTTAGGAATCTCAAACAGGGACTACGCCTTTTTTGAGCAGGGGCAGATTGACAGAGTTTTGAGAATGAAGCCCTCTGAAAGGAAGGCTCTCATAGATGAAGCTGCAGGAATTACTCCATTTAAGGAGAGGAGAGAGGAAACTTTAAGACAGCTTGGAGAGGCCGAGCAGAATCTTGAGAGTACGAGGGGAATAATTGATGAGGTTGCAAAGAACCTGAGGGTTCTCAAAAGTCAGGCAGAAAAGGCTAAAAAATTTAAGGAACTCAGAGAAAAGGAGAAGAAATTAGAACTTTCTCTTTACGGATTTAAGCTCAAAAGGGTTCAGGAGGAGAAGTCAAAGTTAGAGGGTATTCTAAAGGTTTTCCAAGAGGATAGGGCATCTTTGGAGAGGGAGAGAGCTCTCTTAGAGGTAGAGATTGAGGATAGGAGAAGGGAATTAGAGGAGTTAAACAGAGAGGTTGAAGGGACGAGAAGTGAGCTTTACGAGGTGGAGAAGAGTAAAAAGGAAGCTTCTGTTAAGGGAGAGTTTCTAAAGAAGGAAATTGAGAGATTGGAAGGTGAAATTGAAAAGAAAAGGGAGGAAATTGAGAAAAAATTAAGCAAAATTTCCATTCTAAAGGACGAGATTGAAGAACTTGGTTCCAAAGAGAGGAAACTCGTTAAAAAACTCTCTATTTTGGAAAAGAGGGAGAGGGAAATTAAAGGGAACTTGGATAAGCTAAAGGCTGAAAGGGAGAGGTTGGAGGAGATAGAAATTTCAACTTCACGGAAAATTTCCTCGATAAACTCTCAGGTAAGTAAACTCCAGTTGGACCTTGCAAGAGAGGAGGAGAGATTTAAATCACAATCTGCCCTTTTAAAGAGAATTCCTTTAGAGAAACAGGAGTTGGAAAAGGAAAGGAAATACTACGCATCCCAAATAGATAGGATTGAGGAAAAAATAGAGAATTTAAAAAGTGAAATTTCTCAGATTGAAGAAAAACTCAGTGAAAAGAAGAGTGAACTGAGGGACGAAGAGGAGAGGTTTGAGGACTTTAAAGAGAAGTTGGAGGAAAAGAGGAGGGAGCTCCTTAAACTAAATACCGAGATTGAGAACACTGAAAGAATAGTATCGTCCATGAACTTAAAGAAAGTTGAGCAGAAGATAGTTGAGAGTGGAAGAGAGGGGAAAGTAAAGGGATTTTTAGGACTCCTTCTGAATTTCTTAGAGGTTGAACCCGGCTGGGAGAGGTTGGTTGAAAATTACGTTCGTCAATTTGGAGCTGGTATTGTCTTAGAATGTGCAGGTGACGTTGTCTGGGTGAAGAATAGGATAAGGGGAAAGGGAAGAATTAATCTACTGTTCTCTTCTGTACCGGAAGTTCCAGACTCTCCCGAAATTGAGGGAGCTCTCCCCGTTGAAAAATTCTTAAAAGTGAAGGACAGTAAGGTAAAAAACTTGGTAAAAGCCCTATTCCACAAGGTTTACTACTCACCTGAGGCTGCACCAAAATTGGCAGAGAAATATCCAGATTCCGTTTTTATCGATGGTGACTTTAACGTTTTCTCTGCAAAGGGATGTATTGTAGGAAAGGGAAGAGAATTTTCATTTTTGGAGCTTGAAAGGGAGTTGAAATTAAAGAGGGAGCTTGTTAGGAAAATAGCAGAAGAATTAGGGGAGCTTTCCAATAGGAGGAGTGATTACGCAACTGAAATTGAGAGAGTAAGGGAGATAATTGACGACCTGAAGGGGGAGCTCCAGAAGAGGAGAATGGAGCTCTTTGAATCTGAATCAAAGCTGAAAGAGATGAGGAACAGGCTTAGAGAGGTTGAAAGGAGAGAGAGTGAACTCCTTGAAAAGTATGAGAGGGCTAAGGAGAGTATAGGGTCCTTTGAAAGGAGGAAGAAGGTATTTGAGGACAAAATTTCAAAGCTAAATGAGGAAAAAACCTCCCTAATTGCGAAGTTGGGGGAGTTAAAGAGAAAAAGGGAGGAGGTTGAAGGGGAATACGACAGGTTAAGGGAGGAGCTCTCAAAGGAGAGGTCCGAATCTTCAGTCTTAATTGAAAAGCTCTCCTCCCTCAGGGAAAAATTAAAGTCAAAGGAGGGATTCTTAAGGAACCTTCAGAGGGAGATTTCAAACTTGGAAAAGTCGTTAGAGAGGGATAGAGAGGAGTTTAAAAGGGCAAAGGAGGAACTTTTAAAGACAGAGGAACTCCTTTCTGGGGTTGATGAGGCTATAACCGACATTAAAGAGGAACTGAGAAGGCTTGAGGAAAAAAGGGGAGAGCTCTTAGAGATATTGGGAAACAAGGAGAGAGCTCTAAAGCAGAGACAAAGGGATTTGTCTGAAGTTTCAAAGAAACTGAAGGAGGCCGAAGTAAAGCTTGCCAAGCTGACGGTTCAGGAGGAGGAGCTCCTTGGTAAGATTGTTGAAATTGATGGCTCTGTTTCTGAGGCTTTGGAGCTCTCTGAAGGTGTAGAAAGTGAGGAGGAGTTAAGAAGGGAGCTCACAAACTTAAAGGAGAAAATAAGCAGAATGGGTGCAGTTAACATGCTTGCCGTTGAGGAGTACGAAAAAATTAAGGAGAGGTACGGATTCATCCTCCAGCAGGAAAAGGACTTGATTGAATCTATTAAAAATCTGAAGGAAGCCCTCAAAAAGCTTGATGAGGAGATAGAGAAGAAGTTCTTTGAAACCTACAAAAAGTTGAATAAGCACTTTAGAGAAACTGTTGAGAGGGTTTTCAACGGAGGTAAGGGTAGGCTCATCTTAACCTCTGAAAAGCTATCGGAAGCCGGACTTGAAATTGAGGTTAAGCCTCCAGGAAAGAGACACGCAAATATAAATCTCCTATCGGGAGGAGAGAGAACCTTAGTTGCAATAGCCTTCCTCTATTCCCTCTACTCTGTAAGGCCGGCTCCGTTCGTTGTTTTGGACGAGGTGGATGCAGCCCTTGACGATGTCAATACTCTAAGGTTTACAGAACTTCTGAAACAGATGGCGGAGGAGACTCAGGTTATCGTTGTAACCCACAACAAGCTGACTATGGAGGCTGCAGATTCAATTTATGGAATAACTATGGAGGTTCCAGGGATTTCAAAGGTAATAGGAGTTTCCTTTGAAGCCATAAGCACTTAAAACTCCGCAGAGTATATGATTCTCAAAGGACAGGCTGGAATGCAGTGCCCACAGCCCACACACTTATCCTTGTCAAACTCGACCCTGTAGGTTTTAGGGTCTAAATAGAAGGCATTCGTAGGACAGGGAGCTATGCACGCTCCACAGTGAACGCACTTTTCGTCCTCTCTGAAGATATCAAGCTCTAAGGGTTTTATTTTTATCTTTAGATTCCTTAGAAACTTTACAGCTTCTCCTATCTTTTTTCTGTCTCCACGGAGCTCCACAACTGCAGAGCCTTCCATCTTAGGGAGAATTTCAGCCCTGAGTATGTTTACAATAAGGTCGTAGTCCTTCACAAGCTTATAGATTACCGGTTTATCCCAGGTTTCCTTTGGAAAGTGCAAAACTAACCTTGTTGAGGTTTCTTTCAATTTCCCTTACCTCATACCGAAATTCAAGTTCCGTTCTAATTTTAACTTAATTTGTTGAAATTAGTATTCATTTGCAAGAACCAACAGTTTTATTAATTAGGGTGTAATTTTAGAACCTTAGAAATTCCAAAAGTTTCCTATAGTAACAATTATCCTGATTGCTATGGAAAATAGCTTAACGAAGCCAAATAGGGGGGCAAGCCCCCTAAATTTACTTCTTGATTTCCTTTTCTGTTGCTTCTTTTAGGTCCTTTCCAGGCTTAAAGGCAGGAACCAATTTAGCAGGAACTTCCACTTTTTCTCCAGTTTTTGGATTCCTTGCAACCCTTGGAGCTCTCTCCTTCATGAGGAAGGTTCCAAATCCCCTAATTTCTATTTTGTCCCCCTTCTTAAGAGCTTCCTCAACAACTTGGATGAAGGCATTGAGAGCTGCTTCTGCATCCTTCTTTCTAATTCCTGCCTTTTCGGCAATAGCTGCTACGAGTTCGCTTTTTGTCATGCCACTCCCTCCTAAATGGGTTTTACTTTGGATTTTCAATACCTTAAGACGAAAATACTATTTAATTCCTTTATTGTCAAGGCTTTGTTCTCGTTCAATACATGGTGGACACCCTGGAGTTTTTTAATATATTCCTCAAACTTCTCTACTGGAGTCTTATAACCAAGACCTTGATGAGGCCTAACGAAGTTGTAAAAGCTTAGATACCTAAATAGTTTCCTGTTCATTTCATCAACTGTCGGCTCAGTCCCTTCTATCATCCACAGTTCCTTCTCCACCGTCTGTATGAACCTTTCAACATGTGCATTGGTCTTGGGAGACCT
>NZ_FXTM01000019.1 GCF_900182585.1 Balnearium lithotrophicum
ATCTGAGGTTGTCTTACTCTGTGAGGTCTTTTGTTTCTGTCTTTGAGGCCTTCTAAACCGTACTTTTTGTATCTATTTTTCCATTTGTAGAAGGTGGTTGGACTTATTCCGAAGTATCTGCAGGTTAGTCTTGCATTTTGGTGTTTTTCGTAGTGTTGAATCCATTTAAGTCTTTTTCTCACGTTTGGGTCTTTTGTTAGGTCGAGTTTGGTTTTGATTTTCGTTCCTCTTTTGATTGTTTTTTTGAAGGGTGTATTTGATATGTGCAGGGATGCACCTTTGAATTTCTTTAATTGTTTCATTGGTGGACACCTCCTTTTGTTGGAGTTCAAATCTTATTTTAGGGTGTCCACCTTCTTTCTGAACTTCAACAGATGTCAATACTATGATAATTTTCTATTTTTGTAATTCAATTTACATATCAATAATTGAGATAATATAAAGATTTCCTTATTTAAAAATCCCGTTTCTACATCAACAATTAAAAGGAAGAACTGAAAAAATTCCTGTAAGAATCCCCCTCATAAATTGTTGTTATGTTAACCCTTAAGCTCAAATCTTAATCAACTTTCTTTCAACCACTCAGCAACGTCAAGGGCGTGGTATGTAAGAATTAAATCTGCTCCCGCTCTCTTCATTGATGTAAGAGTTTCTAAAACAACTCTCCTCTCATCAATCCATCCCTTCATAGCGGCAGCTTTAACCATTGAATATTCACCACTAACGTTGTACGCAGCTGTTGGATACTTGAAGGTTTCCTTTACCGCCCTTATTACATCCATGTATGCAAGAGCAGGCTTAACCATTACTATGTCTGCTCCCTCCTGAATATCTAAGGCAACTTCCCTGAGAGCTTCATTAAAGTTAGCAGGGTCCATCTGGTACGTTCTTCTATCTCCAAATGCGGGCGTAGACTCTGCTGCATCCCTAAAAGGACCGTAGTAGGCAGAGGCGTACTTTGCAGCATAGGACATTATTGGAATGTCCGAAAATCCTGCAGAATCTAAGGCCTCCCTTATTGCTTTAATCATTCCATCCATCATTCCAGAGGGAGCCACCATGTCGGCTCCGGCTTCAGCATGGGATATAACCTGTTTTTTTAAAAGTTCCAGAGTTTTATCGTTGTCAACATCACACACCTCACCACTACAGGCCAAATACCCACAATGGCCGTGGGAGGTGTATTCACAGAAACAGACGTCGGTTATTACGTAGAGCTCCGGACACTCCTTCTTAAGTTTCCTCACTGCTCTCTGAATTATTCCCTCTTCCGAGTAGGAGTCTGAACCCAGTTCATCCTTGTGTTCAGGTATTCCAAAGAGGATAACTGCAGGAATTCCAGCTTTTAAAACCAACTCACCTATTTCAGGCAGTCTATCTATGGAGTACCTAAACTGCCCAGGCATAGAGGGAATCTCTTCCTTCTTATTTTCTCCTTCAACAACAAAGATGGGATATATGAAATCGTCTACTGTTAGAACAGTTTCCCTTACCATTCTCCTGATATTTTCATTTTTCCTCAATCTCCTCAATCTCAACTGGGGGAACCTTCCTGTTAGCATAACTCTCCTCCTATCCTACTTTTCAGGACTACATTTCTACTGTAATCTTACTAAAGTTTAATCAATCAAAGAGTAAAGAAATTATTTCCTTAGCGATTTCGCTTGATGTTCTATACAAAACCTTTGTCCCTTCCTTTCTGAAAGAGAGAATTCCCAACTCCTTCATTAAACCAACATGTTGTGATACTTTTGGTTGAGAAATTTTTAAAATGTCTACAAGGTCCTTAACACAGACCTCCTTTTCCATAGTGAGAATAACAATGGCCAATCTCTCTGGATGACCTAAAACTCTTAAAAACTCAGCTTTTTTCTCTAAACTTTTTCTCTCTATTTCCAGTTGGCCAATCATCAGAACACCTCCTCCTCGTAATCAAAGTTAACCGAATTCCAGATTTTGTAGAACTTTCTAAGCTTCTGGTCGTTCCACTTTGGTAGTGGAAGCCCTAACTCTATTCTATCGATAATATCCCCTATGTTTAGTAACACTTTTCTCCTGAGGAACTCCAAAATTCCATCTACCAACTTTTTCTCTGCTTTTTTAAAGAGGATTAATCCAGGATACTTCATTTGTAGTTTTCCTATTGTGCTCCATCCCCTCTCACTTCTGACTATGAAAAGAGCTCTGTTTTCTTCCTTAATGGGAACGTAGGTAATATCACTCCCCTTAGCCGATAAGTTAAGACAGTATCGGCAGGCCGAATTCATGTATCTGTGGTGAATTTCTATGGGAACTTCAACGTCCTCTCCCTCTACTTCGTAGAAGAGATGGTCTCCTTCAAAGAAAATTCTTTCAACTTTGCCGCTTTTCTTAGATATATCTAAGAGCTCTGCTTCAAAAGAAGAACTCTTTAAGTTTCCAGGACAGAGAATTCCGATTTTTATTGCAATAGCTGTTTTCGTCCAGTTACATCCTATGCCGTAGTACTGAGTTTTGTTTATACCGTCAAAGACACAGGAAGGAGCAAGAACTGCTAATTTTGACAAACTGTACTTTTGAACAGCCTTCTTTAAGAAGGAATTAATCCCAAAACACGCATTCTTCTTTGGAACTTTGACCTTTTCCTTTGAGAGGATGAGCTCCGGTTTGAATCCATCCTCACTACACGTTAAGAGACCATCAATGAGGTTTTCTAGAAACATAAGTTTTAAAAATTCCTCTAAAGGATTTCCCCTTTCAGAGGTTACCTCAAAGACTTTTCTGTACTTCCCTATAAGAAACTTTTCATCAAGGAATAACATTAACTCCCCTTAATAGGTTGGTTGTGGATAGGTTTTAAACGTCTGAGGACAAGCAGCTAAACAGGCTCCACAAAAAACACAAAGGGATAGGTTGAGAGTAGGTTTGTTGCACCTTTTATCATAGGTTATAGCCCTTGTAGGACAAGCTGTAGAGCAGGTTCCACATCCTGTACAAAATCCCTTATTGACAACTTCTGAAAGGATATCCAGTCCGCTGACCCTTGCAGAGTTGGCCATGTACTCAAACGGTAGGAGAAAGTCCTCGTTTGATTCTAGAAGAGCAAGGAGAAAACTGTAGAGGAGTGAAGGGTTGGGAGGACAACCAGGAATAGCGTATTTGATTTTACTTCTTAAAAACTCCAATTCTGTTAGAGGTATAAAGCTCTGTTCGTGGGGTTGGGGCAACTGATTTCCACAGGAGAGTCGTCTTATTCCCCCGAATGAGGAGCACGCTCCAACGGTAACGATAGCCCTGGCCTTTTCCTTAAGCTGTTTTAGAAGGTTCAAGTGGTGATGGTCCTCAATACAGAGAGCTCCTTCAACAAAGGCAACATCCATTTTAGGGATTTCTCTGTTTCGAGTAAGCATGTTGGAGTAAACTAACTTAACAGTATCAAGTATTTCAACTGCATCTTCAAACATATCCAAAAAGGAAACTTGGCAACCGGAACAGCTTGAAAGGTGGACAAAACCTATTTTCAGTTCAAAATCACCTTCCTCTGAGAGGCTGTAGAACAATTTATCCCCCTAATGGGATGCACATACTATACATGGGTCGTACGCTCTTACAACGTATTCGACTTTGTCAATCTCCACACCCTTGAGTGACTCGGAGATTGCCCAAAAATTAATTTCCGTTGGAACTACAATTTTATAATATATAATTTTTCCAGATTTATCAATTTTTACAGCATGTACATTTGTTCCCCTTGGAGCTTCGTGGACTCCTACTCCCAACGTTTCTCCATCGGAGATGGGTAACCTTCTATTCCTGAGCTCCCCAGAAAAACTATTACTTTCAAGGAGTTCAAGAATTCTCTTTAAGGCCTCAACGTTCTCCTCTCCCCTTAAAATGTGGAGCTCCTTTATTCCCCCTTTAGGTTTATAACCTTTAAAAAAAACTGCCCTTGCTCTCGGACCTGTTTCAACAGGTTTCCCGTTGAGTAGAGGATAAAGGTTAGAAACTCTCCTCTTTAGTTCACCCTCAAAGATTTCTTGAGGCATCCTAAAGGAAAATCTGTTGAAATCAATTTCCTTACCGTAGTAAAGGTCGGTGGAGAAGAACTCTAAATTGTGACTTCCAAGGGTTTCTTCTAAGGATTCCCTCCTCCAGAGTTCATCGACAGCTTCCCTAAATGTAAGGTAGTTACTTTCAAGTAAACCTAAAACTTCTTCTCCTTCCTTTAAAAATTTCTCCTTTACAAAATCCTCGAAAGGTTCTGAGATTCCTCCTACAACTATGTTTGGAGAGTGGATAATTTCACCACCTGCAGACTCAAGAAGACGGGCTACAAATTTTCTAACTCTTTGAACCTCCCGTATAAACAGAAATCTGTCATCCTTCTTTAGAAATAGGTCCTCAGATACCATTATCTGATGGAGGAGATTGTTGTAGATTCTAACGGCCAAACCTAAAACTTCCCTTAAAACTTCAGCCTCTGGAGGTATCTCTATTCCCGCTGCAGATTCAATGGCCTTTGCAGATGCTATCGAGTGGGTTATTTGACAGAGCCCGCAAATTCTACTGGTTAAAACGGGAGCAACAGAGGCCTCCCTTCCAATTAAGAGGGTCTCAAATCCCCTAACGGGAACCAAAGCAAAGTACAGTCCCCTTTTGACGATTCCATCTTCAACATCCAAGTAGAGGCCCGAATGGCCTTCCGTAAGAGGTATTCCTTCTATCTTTACAACTTTCCTCAAATCAACCCTCCGTATACTGCCTGTCCCAAAGAAATTCCCCCATCGTTTGGAGGAACCAACTGGTGAATAATCGGTTTAAATCCAAGGGAAGAGAGTTTTTTAAAGGCCTTTTCAACTAAAATCTTGTTTTGAAAAACACCACCAGAGAGAGCTACCTTCCCAATTCCTGTTCTATCCCTCAGTATTTGTGCTGTTTTAACGATTATGTCAACGACGGTATTGTGGAACTTCATTCCTATTTCCTCAGGTGAAACCCCTTTCTTCAAATCCTCCAGTATTCCCAAAATTATTGGTCTCCAGTCTATTTCGTTACCTTCTATTTCAAAGGGATAGCTCTTCTCCGTTCTCGCCTTCATTGAGAGCTCTTCAAGTAGAATTGCTCCCTGTGCGTGGTAGGAAACGTAGTTTCTTATTCCCAAGATGGAGGATACTCCGTCGAATAACCTTCCCATACTTGAAGTTAATGGGGAGTTAACCCCTTTTAAAACCATCTGCTTTACAAATTCAACTTTTCCGGCCTCAACGTTCAGGAGCTCCCTCGGTTCCTTCTCTACCTCCATTAAAAGTGAAACGGCAGTTCTGTAGGGTTCCTTTACGGCTTTATCTCCTCCGGGAAGTGGAAAGTACCTCAAGTGAAATTCCCTTTCAAAATCGGTATATGAAGCAGTTAAAACCTCCCCTCCCCAGATTTTCCCGTCCTTTCCATACCCTGTTCCATCAAATGAAAATGAAATAACTCTCTCCTCAAGGGGAACTTCGTTTTCAGCCATGACTGAGATTGTATGGGCGTGGTGGTGGTAAACCTGCCTTACCCTTTCCTGAAAGAACTCTTTCCCAAACTTCGTTGTAAAGTAGCCTGGATGATAGTCTGTAACTACCACCTCCGGTTCTAATTCAAAGAGCTCTATTAGGTCCCTGACAGTTTCCTTTAAAAATTCCTCTGCCTTTAAATTGTCGATATCCCCTATGTGCTGGGATATGTAAACTTTGTCCTCCTTTCCTACGGCAACTGTAACCTTCATGTGGGGACCAAGGGCAAGAACCGGTCTTTTAAGTTTAAATGGAAGAACTACTGGAAGTGGAGCATACCCCCTTGAACGCCTAATTGGAACGATTCTACCTGAAATGACCCTAACAACTGAATCGTCGCACCTCCTTGCTATGTCCCTGTTGTGGATAAGGGCTCCGTCAACTAATTTCCCTAAGACTTTTTCAACCTCTTCGTTCCTGTACATAATCGGTTCATCTGTTAAATTGCAGCTCGTTGCAACAATTGGCTTCCCAAAGTCCCTAAGGAGGATGTGGTGGAGTGGTGTGTAGGGAAGAAAGGCTCCTACAGTTTTAGTATCTGGAGAAATTGAGGGAGCTAAGTCTGTATTTTCCTTTCTCTTTAAAATGACAATCGGAGTTTCAACGCTCGTTAGTGCAATTTCCTCAAGTTTCGATACCTCTGCGTACTCTTTTAACTGGTCTAAATCCTTAAACATAACTGCAAACGGCTTTTCCTCCCTTCTCTTTCTCCTCCGAAGTTCCCTTACAGCCTTTTCGTTCGTTGCATCGCATACAAGGTGAAATCCACCCAATCCCTTAACTGCAAGAATTTTTCCTTCCTTGAGAAATCTAACCGTTTCCTTTAATGCACTTTCCCTCTCTCCTATCCTTTCTCCCTTTTCATTTAGGAGTTCTACATGTGGACCACATTCAGGACATGCGTTAGGCTGGGCGTGGAACCTCCTGTTTAAAGGGTCTGTATACTCCCTGTAACACTCAGGACACATCTTAAACTTTTTCATCGTTGTGTTTTCCCTGTCGTAGGGAAGGGAGAGTATGATTGTGTACCTTGGACCACAGTTTGTACAGTTTATGAAGGGATATCTGTATCTCCTGTTGCTTTTGTCAAAGAGCTCCCTTAGACAGTCCCTACAGGTTGCTAAATCCGGTAGAACGGAGACCTTAACTTCTCCCCTCTTCTCACTCCTTCTTATTTCAAAATCACTGTAGCCGATGTCATCGAGGAATTTCTTATCGATGCTAAATATCCTTGCAGCCGGAGGGAGCTCTGTCTGGAGTTTCTTTAGAAATTCCTCCAACCTCTCTTTTTCACCCTCAACTTCAACTACAACACCGGAATCACTGTTCAGTACGTAACCCCTTAGAGAGAGCTCCTTAGCAACTCTGTAAACGAAGGGCCTGAAACCTACTCCCTGAACAAGTCCTGTAATAAAGAGTTTTAATCTCATACTTTAATTCCTTCCTATAGAAATATATTTCCACTTCACCAATCAGTTTTAATTGTAGGATAATTACCAACACAAACAGTATGGGGAGAGTAGATGGATAGAAGACTTATTGAACAGCACGTTACTCTGGAAGAGTACCAGAAAATTCTGGAACTGCTTGGAAGAGAACCAAATTTAGTTGAACTTGGTATATTTTCGGCTATGTGGTCCGAACACTGTTCCTATAAGTCTTCAAGGCCACACCTCAAAAAGTTTCCAACAGAGGCTCCGTGGGTGGTTCAAGGACCCGGTGAAAATGCAGGAATCATAATGGTTGATGAGGAAAGGGGAATATGTGCAGCTTTCAAGGTTGAGTCCCACAACCACCCATCCTACATAGAGCCGTTCAACGGAGCAGCTACAGGTGTAGGTGGAATTTTGAGGGACGTTTTTACAATGGGTGCCCGCCCTGTAGCCTGTATGGATTCTTTAAGATTTGGAGAGCTTCACGACTCAAAGATGAGGTACGTGACGAAGGGAGTCGTTTCTGGTATTAGCCACTACGGAAACTGTGTTGGAGTTCCGACAGTTGGAGGAGAGGTTTACTTTGATTCGTGTTACCAGACGAATCCCCTTGTAAATGCATTTGCACTGGGACTTGTTAAGAAAGACAAGATTTTCTACGCAAGGGCAGCAGGAGTTGAGAATCCCGTTATATACGTTGGAGCAAAGACGGGAAGGGATGGAATCCACGGGGCAACAATGGCATCTGAGGAATTTTCCTCAGAGGAGGAGGTTGAAAAGAAGGTTAACGTTCAGGTTGGAGACCCATTCCTTGAGAAGCTCCTGATAGAAGCCTGTTTAGAGGCAATGGAAAAGGAAGGAATAGTTGCTATTCAGGATATGGGAGCTGCTGGATTAACCTCATCCTCGGTTGAGATGGCCTCCCGCGGAGGCGTTGGCGTTGAGTTAGACCTTGATAAGGTTCCTACGAGGGAAGAGGGGATGACCCCTTACGAGATAATGCTCTCAGAATCTCAGGAGAGAATGTTAGTTGTCTGCGAAAGGGGAAAGGAAGAGGAGATAATGAACGTTTTTAGGAAGTGGGGATTAGATGCCGTTGTAATTGGTGAGGTTATTGAGGAGCCTGTTTTGAGGCTCTTTTGGAAGGGAGAGGTTGTTGCGGAGCTCCCTATAAAGGCACTTACAGATGAAGCTCCCGTTTACTATAGGCCCTTCAAGGTACCAAAGTACATTATTGAGAATAAAAAGTACGACCAGAACGACATTCCTGAACCTAAAAACCTAAACGAAGTTGTAAGAAAGCTCCTTTCCTCCCCTACGATAGCAAGTAAAAGGTGGATCTGGGAGCAGTACGACCACATGGTTCAGATAAATACCGTTGTCTATCCTGGTTCAGATGCGGCCGTTTTGAGGGTTAAGGGAACAAAAAAAGGAATAGCTATAAGCAGTGACTGTAATTCAAGGTACTGCTATCTGAACCCTTATGAGGGTGGAAAGATAGCCGTTGCTGAAGCAGCAAGGAATGTTGCCTGTAGTGGGGCCGTTCCAAGGGCCATAACGGACTGTTTAAACTTTGGTAGTCCGGAGGACCCGGAAATTATGTGGCAGTTTGTCAAGGCAACAGATGGAATGGCCGACGCCTGTAAGGTTCTTGAAACTCCGGTTGTCAGTGGGAATGTAAGCTTTTATAACGAAACAAAAACAGAGGAAGGAAAGAGAGCCATTTTCCCAACTCCTACAGTTGTCTGTGTGGGGGTTTTAGAAGATGTAGAGAAACGGATGACCTCCTACTTTAAGAACGAAGGGGATATTATCATCCTACTTGGCGAAAACACCGGAAATATTTCCGGTTCAGAGTATCAAAAGTTAGTGGAGGGTGAGTTTAAGGGAAGCGGTCAAACGGTAGATTTAAGATTTGAAAAAACCCTTCAGGAAGCTTTAATTGAAGCAATAAAATCGAAACTGATAAAACACGCCCACGATGTATCTGAAGGTGGTTTAGCAGTTAATCTCTTTGAATCCTCCTTCGAGAGGGGCTTAGGGTTTGAAGTTAATTTAGATGACGATTTGAGAACCGATTTCTTACTCTTCGGAGAGGAGCAAAGCAGAGTCGTTGTAAGTACCTCTCAGAACAGGTTGGATGAAGTATTAGAGTTTTTCAAGAGAAAAGCCGTTCCAGCTAAAGTAATAGGTAAGGTAGGTGGTAAAAGGGGAATAATCAAACATAAGGGAAGAGAAGTTGTGAATATTCCAATAGAGGAATTAAAAGAGCTCTATGAGAACTCCTTAGAGAGAGAGCTTGGTATCTGTTAAATTCTCCTTTGAAAAGCTTCAACTTATTTATAAGGTTGGCAGATTGGGATTCTCTGCCGGCCTTTTTGTTCTCCTTCTTTCGGTTTACTCGATAAGTTCAAAATTTCTCGACCCATACTCCTATTTAGTTTTAGGAATCTATTCTTTTATCTCATTTCTTATCCTTCTTTTTTCGGAAAAGTCCTACCTTTATGAATTTCTCCTTGACGAATTGTTTCTTTTTCTCCTTGCAGTCAAGGGAGTTTTTTCGTACACCATTTTTTCTCTCTTTCTCTTCTTTCCGATTTTTTTCTCCTCCCTTTTTCTAAACAGATGGCAGGGGATATCTGTTCTTATCCTTTCCTATTCACTTCACATTTTTTACTTTCTTATAGAGAGGGGAGAATTTAATCTACTTCAAAGTTTTCTTAACTTTTTAGCCCTTACTCTAATTTTCTTAATTTCCCAGAAAATAAGGGAAAACATGGAAGAACAAAAGAGAAATTTTGAGGAGTTGGAAAAATTAAAGAAAGAGTCTGAATTTTATAAAAGACTCTACGAAATAAGTGCAAACCTAGCTCACGAACTGAAAAACCCGTTAGCTTCAATTAAGGGAGCTCTCCAATTAATAAAACCGGAAAGGGAAAATGAGAAGTTAATGAAAATTCTTTTTACTGAGGTTGATAGACTCGATAGAACGATAAGGGATTTTCTCAATTTATCAAGGCCTATGCCCCAGTTTAGAAAACGAATTAATGCCAAACAGGTTGTAGAAACTGTTTGTAATAATCTTGTTTCAGAGAAATCCTGCAAAGTAGAGGGTGAAGACGTATGGATTTTTACAGACCCACAATCTTTCAATTCCGTTGTTGAGAATCTAATAAACAATGCTCTCTACTGGGCAAGGAGTCAAGTTATTGTGAAGGTTAAAAAGGATAGAAATTTACTTGAACTGAGGGTTGAGGACGACGGTCCAGGGGTTTTAGAAGAGGATAAAGAGAAAATTTTTGAGCCATTCTTCTCAAGGAGAAGTGGTGGTTCCGGCCTTGGCCTCTCCATTGTTAAGAAGTTTGTGGTTGAAAATGGAGGATTTATCCTTGTTGAAAGGAGTTCCTTAGGGGGAGCTGCTTTCATTTTAAAAATTCCTGTTGGAGAGTTTGATGAGAGCTCTGATTCTTGAGGATGAGATTAACTTAAGGGAAATACTCAAAATGCTCGTTGGTGAGTTTGGTTACGAAATTAGCGAAGCTGGAAGTTTAAAAGAGGCTTTTTCCCAAATCGATGAGAGAATCTACGATTTAATTCTCGTTGATTTGAGGCTTCCTGATGGTTTTGGCATGGAAGTTGTGAGAAAGGTTAAAAAGGAACAGCTTGAAACTGAAATGATAATAATTACAGCCTTTGCTACGACGGAGACAATTAAAGAGGCATTTGAATTGGGGGTTTACGACTACATAGAAAAACCCTTTAACGTTGATGAACTGAAGCTGATTTTAAGGAACGTTACAGAAAAAATTAGATTGAAGGGGAAAACAGAAGAAGACTTCCCTTTAATAGTTGGAAAATCAAAGGTAATAGAGAGGTTAAAGGAACAGATAAAAAAAATTGCTCCTTACGATGTCAACGTTCTGATTTTAGGAGAGAGTGGAACTGGTAAAGAACTCGCAGCAAGGGCAATTCACAAGTTAAGTCCAAGAAGGAATAAACCCTTTGTTGCAATTAACTGTGCAGCACTACCGATGGAGCTACTTGAGAGTGAACTCTTCGGTTATAAGAAAGGGGCTTTTACTGGAGCTCTCTCTAACAAAATGGGACTTATAGAGAAGGCCGACGGAGGAACTCTCTTTTTGGACGAAATAGGGGATATGCCATTACAACTTCAAGCAAAGCTTCTAAGGTTTTTAGAGGAAAAGACATTTATCCCTTTAGGTTCAACTCAGGAAAAAAGGGTTGATGTAAGAGTTTTGGCAGCTACAAACAAGGACTTAAAGAGGGAAATTGAGGATGGAAGGTTTAGAGAGGACCTCTACTATAGGCTTGCAACAATCACTCTATGCACTCCTCCTTTAAGGGAGAGGAGGGAGGATATTCCTATCTTGGTTGAATACTTTGCAGATATCTTTTCAAAGAAGTACAAAAAGAGGGTAAGGAAAATTTCTCCCCGCTTCATAAAGTACTTATCCTCACTACCCCTTGAAGGAAACGTTAGGGAACTTAAAAATTTGGTTGAAAGGGAGGTAATTCTCTTAGACGATGATGGAGTCCTTGGAGCTGGCTTCTCTTTCGAAAGCTTTAGTATTCAGGATGTTGAAATTCCACCTGAGGGAGTAAACCTGAAAAAAATTCTTGAAGAAACGGAAAAAAATTACCTGCTTAAAGCACTGAAGTTAGCTGAGGGAAAAAAGACGAAGGCAGCAGAACTTCTTGGATTAACATTTAGGGAGTTTAGGTATAGATTAGGAAAGTACACCCCCCAAAGGGGGGATAAGGAAGATTAACCTTCTTTTTCCTCTTTGTTTTCCTCCTCTGCTTCTACCTCTTCAACCTCTGCAAGCTCAATCAGTCTGTCTAATGCCTTCTGCCTCAAAATGTCCTGCCTTATCATGCTGAGTAGTCCCTTTTCCTCCAACGACTGCCTTGCCTTTACGTAGTCTCCGCCAAAGGCAGAATCTGCAAGTTTCTGTATTTCAGATTCAACATCTTCGTCTGTAACTTCAATCCCTTCAAGTTCGGCAATTCTCTCAAGGAGAAGCTTGACCTTTACCGTTTTTTCTGCGGTCGGTCTTACCATCTCAACTATTCCTTCAGGGCTGACTTGACTTACATCAACTCCAATTTGAGCAAGCCTGTTTAACTGATTCTGAGCCTGAGCCCTTATCTCAAGGTCTAACATTGATGGAGGTACGGGGATGTTCACCTTTTTGAGGAGTTCCTCAATAATCTGGTCCTCAACCTCCTCCTGCTCCCTTACCTTTTCAGCAGTTTCTAAATCCTCTAAGATTTTCTTCTTCATGTCTTCAAGATTCTCAAATCCAAACCTCTTTGCAAACTCATCGTTAACTTCAGGGAGCTCCTTTTCCTTAACTGACTTTACTTTAAACTTAACTTTAACCTTTTTCCCCTTAGCTTCACCGTACTTTTCTTCATCTGGAGCCTCAAACTCAACCTCTCCTTCCTCTCCGGCCTTCTTACCTAAAACCTCCTTCTCAACCTCTGGCCAGAGTTGCTCCTGTCCCAAAACTACTGAAACTTCACCTTTATGGCTCTCCTCCTCCCCTTCAACCTGAGTTTCGTACTCTAATTCAACCAAATCTCCTTCCTTAGCTTCCCTGTCAACCTCCTTCCATGTTGCACTCTGGTTCCTCAAGCCCTCAATTACCTTCTGAACGTCCTCATCTCCAACGTTTCTCTTTGTTCTCTTTACCTTTATTCCCTTGTAATCTTCGGGATTAATCTCTATTTCAGGCTTAACCTCAAGAATTAAAACTACATTGACTCTATTTTCCTTAAGGTCTGCGTTGTAGGACTCAACTCCGGGGTCAGAGATTAGGTTGAGCCCTTCTTTTTCCAAAACTTCAGCCAACTTCTGAGGAATGAGTGTTCTTAGTAGAGTATCCTTTATATCCTCCTCGTAGTACTTCTTTATTACAGACGCAGGAGCCTTACCGGGTCTAAAGCCGGGAACTTTTGCCCTTCTTCCTATCTCCCTGCAGATTGCCTTTACCTCTTTCTCTACCTCTTCAGGTTCTAACTCCATTTTCACTTTCTTAATTACATCGTTTACATTCTCCAATTCGTATTTCATCTGTTCCCTCCTTTCTTTCTTACTCTTCCCATTACTTTAAGCGGCAGACTCCACACCTTTGTAAATGCCGCTCCTGCCTTATGGTCAAAGGTATCCTTTGGACTGTAGGTTGCCAAATCCTCAATGTAGAGCGAATTTGGAGACTTCCTTCCAACAACTTGAGCACTTCCCTTGTAGAGCTTAAATCTCACAGTTCCTGTAACCAAAGGAGAAATTTTATTGTTAAACGCATCTAAAGCTTCCCTAAGTGGTGTGAACCAGAGGGCTTCGTAAACAACTTCTGCGTAAGGGTGCTTTATGTGACTCTGTTTGTAGTGGTAAGTAAATCTGTCAAGAACTAAACTTTCAATCTCATCGTAAGCCTTTATGAGTAGTAGTCCTGCAGGAGATTCGTAAACCTCCCTTGATTTAATCCCGACAAGTCTATTTTCAACCATATCTATTCTTCCAAATCCGTGTCTTCCAGCAATTTCATTCAAATCCCAGATTAATTTCCAAATCTCTGTGTAGCTTTTGCCGTTTAGAGAAACTGGAGTTCCCTCTTTAAATTCAATTTCAACGTACTCGGGCTCATCAGGTGCCTTCTCGGGGGATACTGTTAAAACGAAAGCATCCTCAGGAGGTTCTATATAAGGGTCCTCAAGTGGACCGGCTTCTATTGCAACTCCCCACAAGTTTCTATCGTAGGAATAGGGCTTCTCCTTCGTTGCCACCACAGGAATTCCGCACTTTTGAGCGTACTCTATCTCCTCATCCCTCGACTTGAACTCCCACTCTCTAACGGGAGCAAGAACTTCAATGTCGGGGTCTAAGGCCCAAACTGAGGCCTCAAACCTCACCTGGTCGTTACCCTTTCCCGTTGAACCGTGGGCAACAAAGTCGGCTCCAACCTTATGGGCGATTTCAACCAACTTCTTAGCTATCAAAGGCCTTGAAAGGGCACTTATCAGTGGATACTTTCCTTCGTAGAGAGCTCCCGCCCTCATTAAGGGTAAACAGTACTCCCTTGCAAACTCTTCCTTTATATCATCAACAATGGCCTCAACGGCCCCTGAAGCCTTAGCCTTTTCTGGAATTTCTGTAAGCTCTTCACCCTGTCCAACGTCTGCAGTATAGGTAATTACCTCGTATCCTCTATCTGTTAACCATCTAACTATCACAGATGTATCAAGCCCACCGGAATAGGCGAGAACAACCCTTTTCTTCACATTTCCCTCCTAAAAAGGATAAAAGTCTGTGGAATTTTAGACAATTTTATTTATAAGTTCAAAATTGTTAAAAGAATCTAATTCCGAAAATGTAGAGAAGGAGCTTAAAAGTTAATCCAACTAAGAATAGAGGAAGTACTCCCAATCTAAGGTACCTAACGGACAAAAAAGCATAAGCTACCCATATGAAGGAAAACGGGTAGGAGACCAGGAACTTTAGAATAGTCAGAACAACAAAGAAAAGCATTCCAGTGAAGGCAGAAAGGACGGCGGATATTCCTCTTCTTATAAGGGTTAGCTCCTTTATTTTGCTGTAAATGTCGGCAAAGAGAAGGGTAAAGAAAAAGGAGGGATAGAACATTCCAAAGGTTGCAACCATTCCCCCTAAAACTCCACAGACTTTGTACCCTATGAACGTCGAAGTTATCAGGATTGGCCCCGGCGTAATCTGGCCAAAGGCGATTCCGTCCGTAAACTCCTTGAGTGAAAGCCAGTGGTGGTAACTGACAACTTCCTGTTGAAGGAGGGGGAGAATTGTAAATCCATTTCCAAAGGCAACTGAACCGATTTTTACCATTGAGAGGAGGAGTTCTGCCAACTTTCCTTTCGATACCAATCCTACTAAAAGGGCAGCAAGGAGTGGAGCTCCTAAAAGAAACAGTTTAAGGTAGTCAACTGATACGTTTGAGACATTAAATTCTCTTTTCCCCTCAATGGATTTAAAGAGAAACGTACCCAAAACAAAAGAGACGGCTACTACAACAGCTCCATTGACGTTTAGGAGAACTGAGAGAAAGGCAAAGAGCGCCATCAAGAACTTTTTAAGTGTACTTGAAAATTTCCTGGCAAAGTCAAGGGAAATGTGGATTAAAACACCTAAGACCATTCCTTCCAACGGAGGAAAGAGGCTCTTAAGCCAGGCAACCTGCTTAAAATTAAAATAGATGTAGGAAAGGAAAAGCATCAAGAGAAATGTAGGGAGAAGAAAGAAAAGTGTGCCTAAGAGAGCTCCAGCCACTCCCCCTATCCTGTAAGCTACGTACGTTGCAAGGTTGAACATTACAGGACCCGGGTAGAGCTGAACCATTCCAAGACCTTCCTCAAATTCCTTCTCTGTAATCCATCCCCTTTTTAAAAAGGAGGACCTTAACTCTTGAAGCATAACTGCACCGTAGGCAGTAAGTCCCAACTTTAGGTAGGCAGTTGAAAGCTCAAAAAGTGAGGGTTTTTTCCTATCCATTGAGAAATTCTCTGTACTTTTTCTCTACTTCGTCAGTATACTCCCTCCTCTTACAGTCTGAGTAGATAACGAGGGGAGGTTCTACAGTTACTCCCTTACCTCCTCCCCTTACCCCTTCAACCAAGAACAGGTTTGCCTCCCTCCCGAAGCAGGGATACAGAAACCTCAGTCTTTTAGGTTCTATCCTATTTTCCCTCATGAGAAAGATTGCATCTGTAAACCTGTGAACGGGTAGGAGGAGGTAGAATCTACCTCTATTTTTCAGTAAGAAGCCTGCTGCTTTTATAAAGTCCTCTAGCTTTGCCTCAATCTCCTGTCTTGCCAGAGCCCTCAAGCTTCCCTTTGAAATGGAACCCTTCCCAACCTCAATGAAGGGAGGATTTGTTACAACAATGTCAAAGGAGTGGGGTTTGAAAACCTTACTCACTTCCTTAACGTTAAGTTTCAAAACTTGAAACCTCTCTTCAACGTTGTTTATTTCTGCATTCTTCCTCGCCAATTCAACGTTCTCCTCTGCAACATCAATTCCCACTGCAGATATTTCACCGTACTTTAGAAGGAGGAGAATCGGAATAACACCGCAGCCCGTTCCAAGGTCTATCAGTTTTTCCTTTCCCTTTATCCTTACAAAGTCAGCAAGCAGGAACGTATCCGTTCCGAATCTAAAACCGTCCTTCAGTTGGTAAAACTTGCACTTTTCATTTAAAAATGTTGAAAGGTCTACCCTATTCTCCACAGAGATTCCTCTTCATTGAAGTTACGTACCTCTTTATCTGTTCAATCCATCTCAAAAAATCGTTTGTATCGTCGAAGTAGTAATTTGCAACATCCCCAACTACGTGTTCAAAGTCTGCCGGATTGTTCTTTAAAAACTGGTCAATTTCTGAGAGGAGCTTTTTTGCAGTTTCACAGTCCACCAATTCCTCCCTGACTATGTCCCAGTCGGACTTCCCCTCCTCAATCCCGTACGAAAAGGATGCAAGGAGGGAGTAGAAAAAGGGATACCTCTCCTCAAAGAGCTTCTCCTTCTCGTAGTTCACTTCCTCCTCCATCTATGTTGGATATGCAGTTAGAACAATGAAACCAAACCTTTTGTCCTTTTTCAAGACTATTCTTGCACTCTTACACACTCTCTCAGTGTAATAACCCCTTCCCCTTACTACCTTTATTCCTATCGGTTTTTCTCCCCTGTAGATTAGAACTAATTTGTTGGGAGCTCTGCTGTTTAAAAGCCACTCTTTAATTCTATTTCTGTTTTCTGAAATAGCCCTTCTAACAACCTCTTCTGCAGTTCTTAAATCGTAAAAAGAACTTGCACTCCTTAATCTTGGCTCACTTTCAAGTCTTTCTACAAGCCACTTATAGTTCTTCCCGACGTGTCTTCTTATCGTATGTCCTCCAACTGTTTCGTAGAACTTCAATCCCCTGTAGTTAAGCTCGGTTAGGGTCTCTCTTTTTACCTTCTCTCCACCTGAAAAACAGCTGTAGAGGGTAACTGGAAAAATCAGGAGGAGGATAGAAATTATTAACGTTAATATCCTCTTCATTCTTACCTCCGTTGAATTTAGTTGAATTTATTTTTTAAAAAAACTACATTAGTCTTGTAATCCAATCGGGAGGAAAAATGGCGAAGTTTATCGATAGAGCTAAAATATTTGTCCAGGGAGGACACGGAGGCAACGGCTGTGTTGCATTTAGAAGGGAGAAGTTCGTTCCTAAAGGTGGCCCCTCTGGAGGCAGTGGCGGTAAGGGAGGAGACGTTGTCTTAGTTGCCGATAGAAACGTCCACACACTCCTTGACTTTAAGTATAGGAGGCACTACAGGGCTGAAAGGGGAAGACACGGAGAGGGAAACAAGAGAAGCGGAAAGAGTGGAGAGGACCTAATAATTAAGGTTCCCGTAGGAACGGTTGTAAGGAATGCAGAGACTGGAGAGGTGATTGGAGACCTGACTGAACACGGGCAGAGGTTGATAGTTGCCAAGGGGGGAAGAGGAGGAAGGGGAAATGCAGCCTTTGCAACACCTACAAGGAGAGCTCCCGACTTTGCAGAGCCAGGTGAACCTGGAGAGGAGAGATGGATAGAACTTGAACTCAAACTCCTTGCAGATATAGGCCTTATAGGTTTTCCAAACGCTGGAAAGTCAACCTTCCTCTCTAAAATTTCTGCAGCAAAACCGGAAATTGCAGACTATCCGTTTACAACGTTGAGGCCAATTTTGGGAGTTACGAGAGTGGGGGACCACTCCTTTGTAGTTGCGGACATCCCAGGGCTTATAGAGGGAGCTCACAGGGGAAAAGGTTTAGGTCATGAGTTTTTAAAGCATATTGAAAGAACAAAACTGTTACTCCACCTCATAGATTTAACGGACCAGACAAGGTCTCCTGAGGAGGCTTTTGAGGCCATAAATAGGGAGTTGGAGCTCTACTCCCCAGAGCTCTCAAAGAAACCTCAAATCGTTGTTGGAACGAAAATCGATGCACTTTCAGACCGCTCCATTCTAAACAGGCTCAAGGAGTACTTCTCCAAAAAAGGTTATCCTTTCTTTGCAGTTTCTGCTGTAACTGGAGAGGGGATGGATAGGCTTATGAGCTTTGTTTCCCAGAAATTAAAGGAGCTTGAGAATGTTCAGAAGAGCAAGGAGAATAGTAGTTAAGGTAGGTTCTCAGCTTTTAGCTGGCGAAACCGGACTGAACAGGGAGTTTATTCTTAACGTAGCCTCTCAAATTGCCAAGTTAAAGGAGGCAGGGAGAGAAGTTATTCTGGTAAGTTCTGGGGCAGTCCTTGCAGGTATAAAGGCCTTAGGTTTTAACAGGAAGCCCTTTTCACTTGCCGAAAAACAGGCTCTCTCTGCAATCGGTCAACCATATCTCCTTGCAGAGTACAGGAGAGCCTTTAAGGAGTTTGGTGTTGAGGTTGCCCAGGTTCTCCTGACTGCAGAGGATTTAAGGTCTAAGGAGAGATTTTTAAATGCAAGGAATACGTTTGAATCCCTCCTGAAGTTTGGAGTCGTCCCCATTGTTAATGAAAACGATACAGTTTCAACGGAGGAGATTCAGATTGGCGACAACGACAATCTATCTGCCCACGTTTCAGTTGTCGTCGAGGCTGAACTCCTCATTATGCTAACAACTGCAAAGGGTATATACGATAAAGACCCTCTTAAAAATCCCGATGCAAGGCTGATTCCCGTTGTTGAGGATGAGAGGGAGCTCTTTAGGGTATGCGACTTTTCCTGTAAAACCTCCTTCGGCACTGGAGGTATGGGAACAAAGGTTGAGGCTGCATTAAAGGCTGTAAAAAAGGGAATTCCCGTTATTGTTGCAGGAGGAAACGAAGATAACGTTCTTCAGAGAATTGTAAATGGAGAGAGATTGGGAACCCTATTCCTGCCGAAGAAGGTTTTGAGGGCAAAGGGATACAGAATTCTCTATTTGATGGAGCCAAAGGGGAAAATTTTCGTAGATAGGGGAGCAGAAGAGGCCATTGTAAACTTTGGAAAGAGTTTACTTTCAAAGGGGATTAAACACTGGGAGGGCGAATTTAGAAAGGGCGATGCCGTAGAGGTCTATTCAGAAAGGGGAGAGTTGATAGGAAAGGGAATTTCAAGGTGCAGCAGTAGCGAGATTGAGAAGAAAAAGGTTTGCATCCACAGGGACGACTTTGTACTGATAAAGGAAGGAGTATAAAGATAATGGAGTTTAAGAAACTTTTAAGAATAGAGCTCTAAATGATGATATGTAGGAAATTCCTTAGAAAGAACTCCTTTATTTCTTATCTAATTTTTGCCGTCTGTGACCTGTTTGAGTCGGACTACATGTTCTATGCTGCCTCGATAGCTTACTATACCTTAATGTCAATAATTCCCCTTTTTATATTTCTCTTTTTCTTAGGAATGGTCATTTTTCATACAAATTTTCAAGAGTTCATTCCAAAGGAGTTTTTGAACTCCCCTTTAAAGCCGATAATCAACCAGATAAACCAGGTAATTAACAGTTCAGGAATAATAAGTGGAACGGCAGCTCTTGTAATGCTCTGGTTTTCAAGAGGAATATTTCTTTCTATTGAAAGGTCATTCTGTGAGATTTTAAGGGTAGACAACCCTGCCGGTTTTATTTACAGGCACTTAGTTATAGTTCTCGTAATACTTTTGCTTTGGGCTCTTATGTTCATGTTCTATGTAGCCCACTATCTACTTGCCTTTCTGCTTCCTCAGTTTCCAGCCCTCTCCTTTTTATCTTCACTTGTAGCACCGTTACTTCTATTTATCATTCTACTGTCCATATACTACTTCCTCCTGCCTATATCCCTTCCCATTTCATTTATGGTTAGAATCTCACTAATTGTTTTTTTCCTCCTTGCACTCTTTGAGAGGTTTTTCGTTTGGTTCATAGTTAACGTCTCAAAGGTGAGTATTCTCTACAGTTCCTTTGCTGCGGTAATAATTTTTCTCCTTTGGATATACTACTCTGCAACCGTTATACTCTTAGGTGTAGGAATTGTCAAAGGAAAGGTAATTGCAGAGGGAGAGGTCAATGAGAATAGTAAAGAAAGTAAAGGAGATGCAGGGGATAGGAACTAACCTCCTTAAAACCGGAAAGGAGGTCGGCTTTGTTCCTACAATGGGTTACCTTCATGAGGGCCACTTAAGTCTTATAAGAAGGGCAAGGAGAGAAAATGACGTTGTAATCGTTAGTGTGTTTGTTAACCCTACTCAATTTGGCCCGAACGAAGACTTTGATAGGTATCCAAGGAATTTAGAGAGGGATGCAGAGCTTTGTAGGAAGGAAGGAGTTGATTTTCTCTTTAACCCTTCCGATGATGAAATGTACCCTGAGGGTTTCTCAACATTTGTTGAAGTAGGAGGCTTAACTGAGAGTTTGTGTGGAAGGAGCCGACCGGGACACTTTAGGGGTGTTGCAACAGTTGTAACGAAGCTTTTAAACATTGTTCGGCCAACAAGAGCTTACTTTGGAGAAAAGGACTTTCAGCAACTTCAGGTTATAAAAAGGCTTGTTAGGGATTTGAACATTCCTGTTGAAATAGTAGGATGCCCAATTGTTAGGGAAAAGGATGGTCTTGCTATGAGTTCGAGAAATGTATACCTCTCGGAGGAAGAGAGGGAATCGGCACTCTCCCTCTACAGAGGATTGAAACTTGCAAAGGAGCTCTTTGAAAACGGGGAAAGGAATCCTGAGGTAATAAAGGAAAAAGTCAGAGACTTTATCCTTTCACACCCTAAGACAAAAATTGACTATGTAGAAATCGTTTCCCCGGAGAGCTTGAAACCTGTATGTAAAGTGAAGGAAGGGGATGTAATAGCTCTTGCTGTCTTTGTAGGAAATACGAGGCTTATAGATAACTACACGTTTGGAAGGGAACTCTAATATAATAAACTTAAAATTAAAGAGAGGAGAGTCTGATGGTCTACGAAATAACATTAAAAACTACAGGAAGAGACCAGTTTATAGATATTACAAGACAGGTGGAATCAGTGGTTCTTCAGTCTGGGGTAAAGAAGGGAATTTGCGTTATTTACGTTCCCCATACTACTGCAGGAGTTACGATTAACGAAAATGCAGACCCAACGGTAAGAAAGGATATTATTAAAACTTTGGATAAGCTAATTCCCTGGAGAGAACCATTTTACGAGCATGCTGAAGGGAACTCTGCGGCCCACATAAAGTCCTCCCTTATAGGGTGCAACCAGACGGTAATCATTCAGGAAGGAAGGCTCCTCCTTGGAACTTGGCAGGGAATCTACTTCTGTGAATTTGACGGTCCCAGGACGAGAAGGGTTTTTGTGAAGGTAATTCCAGAGTAACTGGGAGCAGGCCGTAAGCCGGGTTCTGTTTTTAAGGGAGTCATTTATCTGTGCAGCTTACCCACCGGCATCGGGCGGGCCACCCTCAAGCGCCGGCCTATTTAGCCTTGCTCCGGGAGGGGGTTGCCGTGCCTCTCCTCCTTACGGAGAAGAGCGGTGGTCCCTTACACCACCTTTTCACCCTTACCACCTTTTAGGTGGCGGTCTCTTTTCTGTGGCCCTTCCGCAGGGTCGCCCCTGCCCGGCTCAACGCCGGCTCCCTGCCCTGTGGAGCCCGGACTTTCCTCTCAAAGGGTCTTCCCCTTTGAGCGACTCCCCGTCCTGCTCCCACTATAAATATAGGCATTTTCTACTTTTTTACCTCTTTCCCTAATTTTCTCTCAACTGACCTTATCTTTTGCTCCAGTCTGTTTGACCTTCCTTTCCTTATATCAAACTTTACAACGGAATATACTCTATTACAGTCGGGTTCCAGAAGCTCGTAAGCTTTCTTAATTATGGAAAGGGCTTCATCCATAGTTTCTGTTTCAAAAACAGTTCCCATAGGGGTTAACCTGTAAGGAATGCCGCTCTCATCTATCATTTTAATTATTCTTGAAACGTAGGAGCTTACACTTTCACCCTTATCTGTAGGAAACATTGCAAATTCGACCAAGACGGACATTCTTTCCTCCCCTATTTACTTTCTCTCTATAATTTAACTTCTGAATACTGATGGAGGAAAGTATGGAAAGAAAAACGATAGGCGTTTGTGTAGGGGAAATTACAACTTCGGAAGCTGAGTTTATAAGTGGTAGTAAGGTAGCTTTAGGTGACTACGTTGAACTTAGTTACGATGGCTACAACGTTTTAGGTTTTGTTAAGGAGATTAAGAGGCTCAACCGCTCTTTGACAAGTGAGTTAGACCCTGAGGACGTTGAAAAGGTCAGAAAGTTCTCAAAGGGGAATTCAATTTTTTACGGAAAGGTATCAATACTTGGGGACCCAGATAGGAGGATGTTTATTCCAAGGATACCACCTGAGCCCGGAACGGTTATCTACGAAGCAAGTAGCGAGACACTAAAGAAGGTCTTTGGAGAGGAGGGAGAGAGCAAGATAGAGGTGGGGAACCTATTAACAAGACCTGAGGTTTCAGTTTATATAGATGTCAACAGCATAGTTACAAGGCACCTTGCGGTTCTTGCAATAACGGGAGGAGGAAAGTCAAACACTGTCTCGGTAATTCTTGAAGGACTCTTGGAGAAGGATGGAACTATCCTCGTTTTTGATATGCACGGAGAGTACGTAAACTTTGAAATGGAGAAGAACGGAGCTCTCGTTGTCAAAAGAATTGACCTTTTTCTCAATCCTGTTAAGCTGAGCTATCACGAGTTTAGGCTCTTTGCAAACGTTGACGACAGTGCCTACATACAGGACAGGTACTTAAGGAGAGCTTTTAAAGAAACGATAGAGGCAATTTCAGATGGAACTATTCAAGCTGAGGAATTCTGGGGTTACCTTGAGGGAAAACTAACCGAGTGGGCAAACGATGAAAACTATAAGGACGATAGAAAGTCAATAACCGGGGTTCTTAACAAGGTTGAGGATATGAAGGAGGCCTACGGGGAGCTCTTTGCCCTCAACCAGTCACCGATAGTAGAACAGATAGAGTTTGGAAGGTTAAATGTGATAGACCTTTCCCACGTTGATGAGAAGATTGCAGACATTGTTGTAAGTCACGTTTTAAGAAACGTCCTTGATGCAAGAAAGAGGTTCATTAGGGAAGGAAACGGATTGGAGTTTCCCCTCTTTATGGTTCTTGAGGAGGCCCACATACTTGCTTCATCAACGATAAACACCCGCTCACGGTACTGGATTTCAAGGATTGCGAGGGAAGGTAGGAAGTTTGGCCTCGGCCTGTGTTTGGTTACTCAAAGACCGAAAGCCTTGGATTCAAACGCACTCTCCCAGGCAAACAACATGATAATCTTAAGGCTTGTGGAACCGGGAGACCAGAGACACGTTCAGCAGGCTTCAGAGTCCCTAAGTGCCGACCTCGTCAACCAGCTTCCCTCTCTAAACGTTGGAGAGGCTCTCCTCATGGGACAGATGATTTCAGTTCCCGCACTTGTGAAGATAAGATTGGCAAGAGCAAAGAGGGGAGGAAACGACATAAATGCCGTTGAGGAGTGGAAAAAGTACAGAGAGAGGAAAAGTAAGGTAAACTCTGTTCTTGACAGCATTTTAGACCCGGAGTTTTAGATGGAAATCATTAGGGAAAAGAGGAAAGTTGCTCTATACTCTGTTTTTGTAAATCTCTTTCTGACTGTTCTTAAACTCTCAGCCGGTTTGGTTTCAAGTTCTCATTCTCTTATTGCAGATGGAATTCACTCTCTGGCAGACCTTGCAGCCTCCCTCTCGGTCTATGCAGGTATAGTTATGGCAAATATGAAGGTTAAAGAGTTTCCCTACGGCCTCTACAAGGTTGAAAACTTTGTTTCCCTTCTAAGTGCATTTGCTATATTCTTTGCAGGTTATGAAATTCTAAAGGAAACCTTCTTTGAGGGGAGCTCCCACAGGATAGAAAACCTCCCCGTTGCTGTAGGTGCAGTTCTGATAACCATCCTCGTAACCTACTTCTTTTCAAAATTTGAGAGAAGAAAGGGGGAGGAACTTAACTCTCCAAGTCTTATAGCCGATTCGGAGCACATTAAGACAGATATGTTCTCAGCCCTCGTCGTTTTAGTTGGAGTTGTCGGAAGTTACTTAGGATATCCCATCGTTGAAAAGGTAGCCGTTCTAATCATTGTCCTCTTTATCTTCCACGCAGGTTACGAAATTCTCATTGAGGCATTAAAGGTTTTGTTGGATGCTTCAATTGACAGAGATAGCCTCGAGAGGATAAGGAAATTGCTGCTCTCCCATCCCCTTGTTAAGGAGGTTAAGGAGATAACTGGAAGGAGCTCCGGCAGTTACAAGTTCATCGAGGCAGAGGTAAAGGTTGGAACGAACGACCTTAAAAGGGCTCACAGAGTAGTTCACGAGGTTGAGGCTAAGGTTAAGAGGGAGGTTCCATTTATAGAGAAGATAATTATCCACTTTGAACCTGAGGAGAGGGAGGAAAAGAAGTACGCTATTTTTGTCTCTGGAAACAGGGTTTGCAGTAAGTTTGCAGAGTGCCCCCAAGTTCTCATTCTTGAAAGGGAGGGCAACCAGTGGAGGAGGGTAGAGGTTTTTGAGAATCCTGCTGTAAAAATAAAGTATGGAAGGTGCATAGAGCTTGTAGAACTCCTTGCAAAGAAGGGTGTTAACTGTGTGGCTGTAAACAACCTTCCCTTGGGAAAGGGAGTTATATATGCCTTATCCGCTTACGGAATGGGAATGAAGTTGATACCTAAGGATGATTTGGACGAATTTTTAGAGGAGCTTAAGAGGAATCCCCACTGCGAACCACCGTTGGCAGTCTGGAATACATACACCTGCGATATAGGAGGAGAAGTTGAAGGCTCAGGACTTGATAGAGAGGGACAGGGATAGAAAAAATCTCTCTGTAGCAATCTTTGTCGATATGCAGAACATTTACTACGGAGCAAAGCACTCCATAAATAAAAAGGTTGACTTTAAGAACCTTTTGGAACTTGCCCTTAGGGGGAGAACCCTCTACAGGGCAATAGCCTACTTGGTTAACCTTGATAGGGTCAATCAGGACGGCTTCATCCACGTTTTGAGAAACATCGGCTACGAGGTCAAACTGAAGGAGCCAAAGAAGTTCTACAACTGGGACAGAGTTGAGTATAAGGCCGACTGGGACATGGGAATTGCAATCGATGCAATTGCAATGGCTGAGAACGGGAAGGTTGACGTTGTTGTTTTAATGAGCGGAGATGGGGACTTTGTCGATTTAATAAACTTTCTCAAGGCAAAGGGGATAAAAGTTGAGGTTATTTCCTTTAAATCAATAACGGCAAAGGAGATAATCTCTGCTGCAAACGAGTACATAGACCTTGAAGAAGTCTCAGAATTTATCGTTTTAGAGGGAGAGTGATGAGGGTAAAAGTGTTTCCAAACGCTCCATTTTTAGTCAATACCATACTTTTCTGGGATGAGGAAACGAAAGAAGCTGCTGTTGTGGACCCTGGAAGTAAGGAGGTATTAGAGGATATAGAGGATATTGTTGATAGGGAAAATTTGAACGTTGTCTACGTTATAAACACCCATGAACACCCCGACCACACAGCTGCAAACGCATGGGCAAAACTAAAGTTTCCAGAAGCAAAACTGATTATGCATCCGGAGGCAAAGAGAAACTTGAACTTCTGGGTAGAGAGTGAAATAGGACTCATGGCAGGGGCCGAATACTCACCTGCTCCTGATAGAACTGTTAATGAAGGTGACGTTCTTAAGTTGGGAAATTCCGAACTCAGAATTCTCCATACTCCAGGACACTCCCCCGGCAGTATAGTTCTCTACTCACCAACGGACAGAGTTGCCTTTGTAGGTGACCTGATTTTTAAGGGAAGCATAGGAAGGTACGATTTACCTATGAGCGATTTTTCCCAACTTAAATCGTCAATATTTAAAGTTTTAAAGGAGCTCCCTCAAGACACAGTTTTAATTCCAGGACACGGAGAGAAAACAACGATTGGCGAAGAGCTCCGTGAAAATCCCTTCATTAGAGGTCTTATCAGATGACCTTTGGAAGCCACATTCTTGCAGGGGTAGTTTTTGCATCTTTTTTCAACTTACCGATTCTCCCTTCTATCTTAGGTTCTATTCTTCCTGACGTTGATTTAAAAAAGGGGCTTCCTTTTCCCAATCAGAGAACCCTCTTTAACTCACACAGGGGCATAACTCACCATATTTTAATACCAATAGTTCTTCTTTTTGTTTCTATTACTGTAAAGGACTTTCTCAACAAAAGTTTGGGATTGAACCTTCTCTCGTTTACTGTTGGTTACTTTTCCCATCTCTTTTTGGATGCTTTAACTCCGTTAGGTATTCCTTACAGTACAAAGTACTATCCAAGGTTTTCCTTCAAACTGTTTAAAACGGGTAAAATAGGAGAACTCTTTGTTATACTTATACTAATAGCTTTATTAATCTTTCAGGTTAAAAGTGGTGAATTGGACTACAGTTCTTTTAAATTTACAAGATAGGAGGTAGAGGATGAAGTTCTTTATCGATACTGCTGATGTTAATGAGATTAAATCTGCAATGGAAATGGGTTTGATAGACGGAGTTACTACAAATCCAACACTAATCTCAAAGACCGGAAGACCCTTTTTAGAAGTAGCTAAGGAAATCTTAGAAATTGTTCCTGGACCTGTCAGCTTAGAGGTCGTCAGCCTTGATACTCAGGGAATGGTTGATGAGGCAAGACAGTTGGCAAAGTTGGGAGATAACGTAGTTATCAAAATTCCAATGACAACAGAGGGTTTAAAGGCAGTTAAAATACTCTCATCGGAGGGAATAAAGACAAACGTTACACTCGTCTTTTCACCGCTTCAGGCATTACTGGCAGCAAAGGCCGGTGCAACTTACGTCTCCCCTTTCGTTGGAAGGTTAGACGATATAGGGCATGACGGAATGGAACTTATCTCTCAGGTTGTTCAAATCTACGAAAACTACGGTTTTGAAACTGAAATTATCGTTGCAAGTGTAAGGCACCCTCAGCACGTTTTACAGGCTGCACTCATTGGAGCTGATATTGCTACTATCCCTTACAAAGTAATAAAACAACTTGCTAAGCACCCTCTAACAGACATAGGAATCGAAAGATTCTTAGAGGACTGGGCTAAGGTTCCCGATAGGGAATCCATCTTTAGGTAGATTTAGGAGGAGGCTTTGGATAGATACCATGGAGAGGAAAAGTTAAAAGAACTCTATGACCTGTTAAAAAGTGGTCTTGATAGATTAAGTGAGATTGAATATTTGATGAAACTACTTGAAACAGAGGTAAAAGACTATGAGTCTTTGATTGATAAGGAGAGTTTAATACCTAAGATAAAGTTTGTTAAGTATAAACTTGAGAGATTGATTAACAGACTGAAGTATGGAAGTGAAGAAGTCTTAGTATGTGCAGGCATTAAAATAGATATTTTAGGGGAGGATATTTCAACTTCTGACAAAAAGTTTCTCACAAACGATATTCTAAGTTATTTGGATAATAGAATCAGACCTACAGATATCCTATTTAGGGTTAATGAATCCAGCATGGGTATTATTTTTATCTTAAAGAGCGAGAAGGATGAGGAGGCTGTAATCAACCGCTTGAACCAAATGTTACTCCATATAAAGACAAAAACTTACAGTGATAAAAATATACTAATAAACCTTAAGCTTAAACATTTTCGTATCACAAAAGAAAACAGTGCTGATAACGTAATAGACAATTTGGAAAATATTTTAAGGGAAATAGAGTAGCGGAGCTCCGCTACTCTATTATTTCAAGAACGGCCTTCTTACCCTGTTTAGCTGCAGCAGCTGAAAGTATTGTTCTTAAAGCTTTTGCAGTTCTTCCCTGTTTACCAATAACTTTTCCAAGGTCTTTAGGGTCAACCTTTAGTTCAATTACTACAGTTCTCTCCCCTTCAGTCTCATTTACTGAAACTGCATCCGGATTGTCCACAAGCCTCTTAGCAACACACTCAACGATTTCCTTCAGTGCAGACATCTTCCACCTCCTTATTGAAGAGCTCTCTTGATGAGTGAAGCAACTCTGGGGGTTGGCTGAGCACCCTTTGAAAGCCATTCCTTTACCTTTTCAACATCAATTTGAAGTTCCTTTGACTTTGGATTGTAAGTTCCTAAGATATCAACTGCCCTTCCATCCCTCTTGGACATAGCTTCGGCAACAACAATCTTGTAAACGGGAAGTTTCTTTCTTCCCATCTTTTTAAGCCTTATCTTAACCAACCTTCTCCTCCTATTTTGAAATTTTGAAGTCTAATTTTAGTCCAAAACTACTTCAATTCAACTCCTTAGAAAAAGGGAAATGGAAACTTTCTCCCCCTTTTGGCCATCTTTTTTTGCATCTTCCTCATCTGTTTCATGGCCATTTTCATCTGGACAAACTGCTTTATTAGGGCATCAACCTCCTTTACACTCGTTCCGCTTCCCTTAGCAATTCTCCTCTTTCTACTTGCATTTATTATTGCGTGGTTTCTCCTCTCCTCTGGAGTCATTGAGTTTATTATTGCCTCTATTCTCTTTAGCTTCTTGTCATCTATTGCCTGTTGAACCTGTTTCAAAACTTTCTGGCTTCCAAGCCCTGGTATCATTCTTATAATCTGCTGAATGGGACCGAGCTTCTGAATCATTCTAAGCTGCTGCCTGAAGTCCTCTAAAGTAAACTCTCCGGACAGGAGTTTTTCCTGCATAGAAAGGGCTTCCCTCTCATCTATAACCTGTTGAGCCTTTTCAACAAGGCTGACAACATCTCCCATCCCAAGAATTCTCGATGCAACCCTATCGGGATAGAACTGTTCAAAGTCCTCTATCTTTTCACCTGTACCTGCAAACTTTATAGGCTTTCCAGTTACCCCCTTAACAGATAGCGCCACTCCTCCCCTTGAGTCTGAATCCATCTTCGTAAGGATAATCCCCGTCATTCCAACGGCATCGTTGAAGGCCTTTGCAATGTTTACAGCTTCCTGACCTGTCATTGCGTCTATAACGAATAGAACTTCATCAGGATTTGTCTCCTCCCTTATTCTTCTTGCCTCCTCAAGGAGTTCCTCATCAATGTGTAGCCTTCCAGCTGTATCGATTATGAGAACATCGTAGTTCTCATCCCTTGTCTTCTTTAGAGCATCCTTTGAAATCTTTACGGCATCCTTTTCATTCTCCTCTAAAAATACGGGAACTCCTATCTTTTCCCCCAACTTTTTAAGCTGGAGCATTGCCGCAGGTCTATAGACGTCTGCAGAGGTTAACAGAACCTTTTTTCCCTGCTTTTTTAGGAAATTTGCAAGTTTTGCAGCAGTTGTTGTTTTACCGGAACCCTGAAGACCAATTAGTAAAATTACTGCAGGTTTGTTTTTTAAGTTTAACTTAGCTTCCTCACCGCCCAAAGCCTCTACAAGCTCATCGTGAACAATTTTTACGAGCTGTTGTGCAGGATTTACTCCCTTGACAACCTCTGCTCCTAAGGCCTTTTCTCTAATATCAGAAATGAAATTTGAAACCACCTTGTAGTTTACGTCTGCTTCAAGGAGGGCAAGTTTTATCTCCCTCAATCCCTTTTCTAAAGTCTCCTTATCTATTCGACCTTTTCTTCCAAACTTTTCAAGTGTAGACTGAATCCTTTCGGCTAAAGCATCAAACATTTATTCCTCCGACAAGGGAATTTCCAACCCTGCAACTGCCTCTATAAATCTATCTCCCCAGTTTTCCTTGAAAAGGGATATGGCTCTATCACCTGTACAGTGGCAGGGAGCTACAAACTGGGTGAAGTTTTTCAGCTCCTCACAAACCTCTAAAATCTCATCATCTGTAGATTTGTAGAGGTGAAATCCCCCAACGGTTAGAAAGAGGGTTTCTCCAATTAAAGAAACAGCCTTTTTTGCAATTTCCACAATCCCAGGATGAGAACACCCTGTTATCAGGAGAGCTCCCCTTTCAGTAAAAACAATTAAGGAGTGTTCCTCAGAGGGCTTCTCAAGGCCTGTTGGAAGGATTCCCGTTGAGAGAGTTCTCTCAGAGATGTAGGTTGGAGCTGAAACAGGAACACAAATGGCAGTTTCAGGGAGCTCCTTTTCAATTTCAAAGCAGTCAGTTTCAGGGACGTAAATCTCTACTGAACCGTTTTTACTCAGTACGTAGGGCAGTCCTCCAACGTGATCCCAGTGGTTGTGGGATATAAAGACCTTATCAATTGATGATGGGTCAACACCGGCGGTTTCCATATTTTTCTTTAAAACTTCAGGTTTTGCCCCTGTGTCAAAGAGAATACTCTCCTCTTTAAGCTCAATAAGTGCTGAGAATCCCCAGTCTGGCAAGAATGGGGGGAGAGCTCTGTTATCGTAAAGAATCGTTAAGGTTTCCATAATTCCTCCAGAAATTAGTCAACTATTTCCTCACCAAAGTTAGATAAATCCTCGTATGAAGAAAAGAGGTAGACGGGAACGTTGAGTAATTTCTTTAAACTGCTATAGTTCGTTTCAACACTTTCATCGTACTTTTCCCTATTGTTCAAAATAACAGCTTTTACATTTACACCTTCACACTCACAGACTCTTACTGTTAAAAGAGTGTGGTTTATGACTCCTAATTTATTAAGAGCTACAACAATGACTTCAGCACTTAAATCCCTTGCAAGGTCAAGAAACGTGTAGTTCCACGTTATTGGAACAAGCAGTCCCCCTGCGCCCTCAAGGAAAACCTCATCGTAGTTCTCAGAGAACTTCCTTAATTTTTCTTTAAGTTTATAAGTGTCAATTTTCACTCCCTCTATTTCCGAAGCAACTGCAGGAGCTACGGGAGTTTTGAATTTGTATATCGGAGGGAGTTTTCCATTACAAATCCTTGAGATTTTTTCTGCATCCTCACACAGGGGATTACATCCTGTCTCTACAACTTTTAAGCCACAAACGTTTTTTCCCCTTTCCCTAAGATAGCGTAAAATTGAAACTGTGAAGTAGGTTTTTCCAACTCCAGTGTCCGTCCCAGTTATTAAAATCATAGTTTTTTATTATACGCTTTTACAGCAACCTTTGACGAGTAAAGCTCATTCATCCTATCAATTAGCTTTTCCTGAACTTCACTTGCTTTTGCAATAACACTATCTATCAAATCAGAAATTTCCTTTCTTTCTTCTTCAGAAATATTGGCCAATTGGAATGTTTTAATTTTTGAAATATCTTCGTAAAGAAGGTCAATGTTTTCTATTTTCTCGGCGTTTAAAAGAGAGAGATGTTTTCTAAGGAGAGATTTTATTTCATTTACTTTCATTATTTTCCAAAGCCTCTTTAAATCCTGAATAGACTGTTTCTAAGATTTCCTTTACGTTTTTTATTCTTTCTTTATCGTTCGTTGCATTTGCTTTTACAAGCTCTAAAATACAAAAATCGTAAAGTTTATCTAAATTTTTAGCTATTTCTCCTCCTTTCTCAAAATCCAAGGAGGCCTGCATAACTGATAGGGCATTTGTTACCTTTGTCAGTGACTCTGCCTTTGTTTTTACGTCTCCCTCGTCTATTGCGAAGATAGAAATATTTAACAAGCTTATCATTTCCTCATAAGCTTTTAAAAGTAATCCTTCATTAGTTAAAACTTCTTCCTCTGTTTTCATATATGTGGCATACGGGTTTCTCAAAATTTACCTCCTAAGTTTTATTTTCTTTTGACTGTGATAGTGACGCAGCAAAACTCTGGATTCTCATCTGAACTGATTTCATCTCAGAAAGATAAGTCTGTAGCTTTGCAAACCTTATCCTCATTGATTCAATTTCTTTGTTAATCATATCAGTCATAAATCTTACTCTATTATCAATATCATTAATTCTATTTCTGTAGTTGTTTTCCTCATTAGTAAGGTTTACGTCATAACTTTGAACGTAAGAGTCAATAGAACTTCCAAGGTTCATGAGGATATCCTTTGCATTATCCCTTTTCATAAAATCATCAAACATGTCCTCCTTTAAAGTTAAATGTCCCTTCGTATTTTCAATAGTTCCTTCAGTATCAAGAATACCGTACTTTCCAAGACTGTTGGTTATCATATTGAAAATTGTGTTTTCTATTGTGTGTAAACTGTACTCTCCCTGTAACGGTTGACCTTTTGCAGTGTATTTTGAAATGGTATCGTGTAGATTGTTGTATTCCTTTAGCAAATCCTTTACTAAAGACTTTATTTTTGAATAATCCCTATCAACAGTTAAAGTAGTTGTTCCTGTTTCCTTCGCTGTAATAGAAATTCCATTTATTGCAGAGTCAAAAGTATTTGTAGGGTTTGAAAATTGAATACCATTGATAGAGATTTCTGCATCCTGAGCAGAAACGGTTTCATAGGTCTTACTTGAATCCTCGCTAAATACGCCGTCTGAATCATCTCCAGGATTAAGATTGTCGTCTATTCCTGTTATCTCATTTTCAATGCCTGTTTCGGTGGAGGTTATCATAAGTTGGTAATCTGGATTATCGTTTGTTCCTACATTTATTATTGATGCTTTTAAATCGCCAGAGTTGTTAATCTCTTCAGCAATTTCCCTTAAAGTTTTTCCACCGTAATCAATTGAAAAGTTCTTCTCTGTTCCGTTCCTTTTGTAAGATATTGTTAAAGTTCCATTTTTAGAAATTGGAGAATCTAAATTCGTTATAGAATTTACAGTTCCAACTTTATAGGTATTTGCCCTGGCAAGTTGTGAAACTTCTACGTCGTAGGTTCCTTCAACAGGATTTCCAGTGACTGAAGCAGATGCAACGTCAGAATTTGAAACGGAAGCCTTAAGAATGTTGTAAGTTTCTTCTGAAGATAAACTCTCAACTGTTTTTAAGAATGCCTTAAGCTTTGAATGGATATCAGATAGAGCTTTTATCTTTGCCGATACAAGCTGCTCCTGGGACTGAAGCTGCTGAACAGGAATCATTTTAATGCTTTTCAATTTATCAAGGTAACTTTGGTAATCAAAGTCACCTGTTAAATTACTTATGTAGAATTCGCCAGCCATTTTAACCTCTTAAGCTTTCTCTCTAAGGAGAAGTCCAGTTATTTCGTCCAAATATTTAGCTATTTTAAGAACGTACTCTGGAGGTATCTGTCTTATTACTTTATTGGTCTGTTTGTCCACAACTTTTACTACAGTTATATCCGTATCTTTATCTATTTTTATTTGAAGTTGAGTATTCAACATGGACAGTTTTTTTCTAAGTTCCTCCAAGACTTTTTCCACAACTTCTGGAGATACCTTCTCATTTTTAAGTTTTTCAATTTTTTCTTCCTGTTGCTTTATTGTTTCCTTTTGAATTCTGACCTGATTTTTTTGGTCAAGTGCTTGAAGGTTTTGGGAGTTGATTTGGCGAGCTGAATCTATGTTCTGGATAGATTTAACATCCATTTTTACTCTCCTCTATTCTTTAAAAACCATTATACTAAAGGGGGCAGGAGCCCCCAAATATTATCTGAGAAGTTGAAGAACGAGCTGTGGAAGCTGATTTGCCTGAGCAAGCATAGCCATACCAGACTGCATGAGGGTTTGCTGTCTTGTAAACTCAGCCATCTCCTTAGCAAAGTCAACGTTCCTAATCCTTGACTCAGCCTCTCTTGTCTGAGTAGCTGCAAAGTTGTTGTTGTCAACAATAGCCTGGAGATTTATTTGAATAGAACCTAAACTTGAACGCATAGAATCAACTTTTTTAATGGTTGTGTCTATAACTTTCATAGCAAGCTCTGCATTAGCATTGTTTGTCACATCAAGAGAATTTAGGTTGTTGAGCAACGCTGTTCCTGTTGCAGAGGTAAGTCCTAAAGCACTACTGACACCAGTAAAATCGTATGCATAGGATTCTGGAGCTAAAACCGTTAAATCACCTACCTTTATTGCAGTGCCTTTTGTATTACTATCATCAACAGTGATTGATGAACCACCCTGTATAAATTGACCCAGGTTAAATGAAGTATTTCCAGCAGTACCTCCTGCTGTGACTGAGGCTTCGATAGCTACAGTTTCCCCATTAGTTTCTAAAACGAGCTTATTATTTTCTGCTTTTGCTGTTAAATCCAAACCTTTAGCGGCTGCTTCAGAATTAATCTTCTGGATTAAATCATCAAGAGTTATGGTACTTCCTCCAGTATATGTAATGCTAAAGTCAGGACTTTCTTCGGGACCAACGTAGAAATTGAAAGTAACAGAATCATCGGAGCCTACTGCTATGTTCTGCCACGTATTATCCGCTACACTTTTGTTTTTAGCTGTAGCCTGAAATCCCAATTCCTTGAGAGTTTCATTATTATTCACGAAATCGGCTATTCTTTTAGCGTCAGTAATTTCATTGTTTGTAGGAGTAAGAGTAACTCCTCCTATATTGATTGTTTCTGTTGTCTTAAATTCGTAATCAGGATTATTAGTTAGTGTATTAGCTAACGTATCTTGGTAAGCAACGCTTTGTCCTGTCCCATTTACAACATAGGCTCCTAAATCCTTTGCCCTTGCACTGTCAATGGAAATTGAAAGTGTCTGGTCTGCCCTTGGTCCAAAATGAATAACCTTATTTTGAAAAGTACCATCTAAAAGCTTTAATCCGTTAAATTCAGAAGTAGAAGCTATTTTATCAATAGCATCTACAAGTTTCTGAATGTCTTTCTGTAAAGCTTGCCTTGCATTGGCATCATTGGTGTCAGCAGCTGCCTGTTGGGCTTTTGTGTACATGGTAACAAGCTTATCGTAGATTTGTGAAAGGGAGCTCTCTGCAATTTGAGCTGCAGAAATTCCATCCTGAGCGTTCCTTGAACCTTGGTCAAGGGCATTTGCAACAAGTTTTAACTGGTCAGCAATAAAGAGACCTGCAGCATCATCCTTAGCCGAGTTAATTCTGTATCCTGTTGAAAGTCTTTCAAGGGCAGTATTGAGATTCCTTTCCGTTTTAAGCAAATTCACGTGAGTGAAATCAGCCTGATAGTTGTAGTTAATTCTCAGTGCCATAGCTACCTCCTAATTTGTTTTGTTCTCTACTCTTTATTATCGGTACGACCGATTTTCATTTTAGTGTTAAACTTTAGTTCTAATAGTTGAAAATTTTTTGCAAAAACTTATAATTGTTAATTAACAGGTAAATAAGGAGGGAGATATGAAGAAATTACTGACTGTTTTAACGCTAACTTTAACAGGAGTTCTTTCTGCAAATGCCGGTACCTGGGAATTGTCGTGTTCGGGATGTCACAACGGAAGTTTAGCCCCAACAAAAACTACCCTTTTAAAGAAGTACCACTCCAAAAGGGAGTTCTTAGCTGCAGTTAGAAAAGCTACAGAAGTTGGGAAAATGCCTTCATCACTACCCTTTGAAAGTGCAGCTGACGAACTCTACGGCGGAAAAACTGCTGAAACTAACACTACTTCTAAAGCTACAACTTCATCGGACGAGTACTCCAAGTACAAGAGGTTCTTCAAGCCACTTCCAGCACTTCCAAAGATACCGGCAGACAATCCTTTAACCCCCGAAAAGGTTAAACTTGGAAAGATGCTCTACTACGACCCCAGGCTCTCAAGGAGTAAGTTAATTTCGTGTAACACCTGCCACAACTTGTCCTTAGGTGGAGATGATAATCAAAAATCTTCAATTGGTCATAGGTGGAGAACAGGAGGAAGGAATGCTCCAACAACTCTAAACTCCGGATTTTTGAGGGTTCAGTTCTGGGACGGTAGAGCTCCAACCTTAGAGGAGCAAGCAAAAGGTCCACTTCAAGCTCACGTTGAGATGAATTCAAC
Organism: Balnearium lithotrophicum; assembly: GCF_900182585.1. Taxonomy (NCBI): domain Bacteria; kingdom Pseudomonadati; phylum Aquificota; class Aquificia; order Desulfurobacteriales; family Desulfurobacteriaceae; genus Balnearium; species Balnearium lithotrophicum. The sequence continues at coordinate 35,736 of NZ_FXTM01000019.1, forward strand.
TCCAAAAATCGTTGTAAGAAGGCTTAAGGAAATTCCAGAGTACGTGGAGCTCTTCAAAAAGGCATTCCCTGGAGAGAAAGACCCCGTTACGTTTGAAAACGTAGTAAAGGCCATTGCTGCTTTTGAAAGAACCCTTAATACTCCAAACTCCCCATTCCAGAGGTACCTATTGGGAGACGACAGTGCTCTTACAAAGGAACAGAAGGAGGGAATGAAGCTCTTTGTTAAGTACGGATGTATAGCCTGTCACAACGGTCCCGTCCTCTCAGACGGTCAGTTCCACAAGTTTAAGTGGAACAAGGACCTTGGCCGCTATAGGGTAACAAAGAATCCAAAGGACAAGTACATGTTTAGAACGCCTCAGCTTCTCAACGTTGCAGTAACCGCTCCTTACTTCCACGACGGTTCAGTTAACTCTTTAGAGGAAGCTGTAAAAATCATGGCAAGGAAGGAACTTGGAAAGGAAATATCAAACGAGGATGCTAAGAAAATTGCGGACTTTCTACGCTCTTTAACGGGAGAAGTTCCTCTTGAGGCAAGAGTTCTTCCTCAACTTCCAGGAAACAATCCTGAGTAATTTTGGTGCCCGCTTCCTGCGGGTGCCTGTATAATTTCACTATGAAGTACTTTATTTCCGATACCCACTTTTTTCATAAAAACATCTTAAAACTCTGTCCTCTTAAGAGATTTCCTGAATTTGAAAAAGAAATCCTTGAAAATCTAAAGAAAACTTTAAAACCACAGGATACACTCTACCATTTGGGAGATTTCTCATGGGTAGATTCTGAGGAACTCCTTAGAGATTGGACAGAGATTCCAGGAAGGAAGGTTCTAATAAAGGGAAACCACGACTGGAAGTTTAAAAACTTACCTCTTTACTTTGATGAGATTGTTGAATTTTCAGAAATAATTGAAATTAGGGGAAAGAAAGTCCTCCTATGCCACTTTCCTTCTAAGGATTTGAGAACCTACAGATTTTTAGAGCTCCAGAAGAAAGTTACAGAGATTTACCACTCCAAAAACTGTTCCTTACTAATCCACGGGCATGTCCACTGGAATCCATTCTGCGTTTTCTGCGGCTGCCACTTAAATCGTGTAAAATGCATCAACGTAAATGTTGAGTTTACAGGCTTCAGAGCTCTGTCTGAGGAGGAAATGCCGCTGTGATTAAGGTCATCTTTTTAGACGTTGATGGAGTTTTGACTGACGGTAGTATAACTTACGATAGTTTCGGAAGGGAAGTTAAATCGTTTAACGTAAAGGACGGCTACGGCATTGTTAGAGCTCTAAACTCAGGAATTGACGTTGTAGTTATTTCAGGTAGGTTCTCAAGCCAAGTGGAGAAAAGATGTAGGGAGTTAGGGATAGAAAAACTCTTTCAGGGCGTTTCCGATAAATTGGCATTAGCAGAGGATATTTTAAGTAGAAAAGGGCTTACTTTTGAAAGTGCTGCTGCGATGGGGGACGATATTCCCGATTTACCCCTTTTAGAGAGGGTAAGGCTGAGCGGAGCTCCACGGGATGCGGTTCCGGAGGTTAAGGTAAAGGTAGATTTCGTCTCAAGAAACTATGGAGGTAGAGGAGCAGTTAGGGAATTTATTGACTGGGTGATGAAGAAAAATGAGGAATAAGTTCTTTCAAATTGCTGTTCTCTTAATTTTTCTATCCGTGTTACCCCTTGTCGTATTTCTCAGTCGCAGGGAAGCTCCCCCTGAAAAGGTTAAGATTCCAAAACATAGAAAGCAGACGATAGAGGAGTTCGTTCTAAAGTCTTCCGGAAAAAACAGGTGGATTTTAAGAGCTCCAACGGCTACTTTTTTAAACAAAAATACCATCAAACTGATAAAGCCAAAGTTAAAGGTTTTTCTAACGGAAAAGGTTGAGATAGAGGCTGACAGTGCTGAATTTTTAAGGGATAAGAATAGAGTGATTCTAAAGAATGTCCGTTTGAAGGGTAAAAACTTTAATGCTTTCTCTCCTTCTGGAACGTACTTTCTAAAAAGTGGAGTTTTCCTAAGTAAGTCAAAGTGCAACGCTAACTTTAACAAAGTCAATAACATTACAGGAAAGGGATGTAAAATAGAATTTAAGAGGGAGAAAATTACAATTTTCAGCAGTGTAAAAACAACAATTAAAGAGGTGAAGAAATGAGGTACTTTTTAAGTCTAATTTTGGTTCTTATTCTACTCTCTCAGGGCTACTCTGCAGTAAATAACTCCCTTCCCATCGTCATTGAGTCGCAGAAACTTGTTTACGACAACAGGGAAAAGGTTGCTCACTACATTGGAAGCGTTATAGCTCAGCACGGAAGAACGGTAATTACCGGCGATGAACTCTTAGTCTACTTTGATAGGACGGGAAAACACGTGAGAAAGATAAGAGTTAAAGGGAACGTTCACATAAAGGACCCGAGGGGAGAGGGTTGGTGTAAAGAGCTCATCTACTATCCCTTTGAGGAAAAGGTTGTTCTCATAGGTAACGCAAGGTTGAAACAGGGTAAAAACCTACTTGTTGGAGATAGGATTGTAGCTTATCGTGACGGAAGAGTTAGTGTTGAAGGGGTAAAGGAGAAGGTGAAATCTGTCATTTACCCGGAGGAAAACAAAGGTGGAAAGAGAGGTAAAAGACCTTAATGTTTTGAGGGCGGAGAATATTTCAAAATCGTTTAGGAAGAAGAAGGTAGTTGATGGGGTTACGATAGAGGTAAGGGAGGGAGAAGTTGTAGGTCTTTTGGGGCCAAACGGAGCCGGAAAAACGACTACGTTCTACTGCATCGTTGGGCTGGTAAAACCCGACGGAGGAAAGGTTTTATTAGGTGAGGAGGATTTAACAAACGACCCTACCTACATTCGTGCAAGGAAGGGAATATCGTACCTTCCCCAGGAGCCATCGGTTTTCAGGAAACTTACGGTTGAGGAGAACTTGAGGGCTATCCTTGAGATGCACAACTTTACAGAGGGGGAGATAGAGGAAAGAATAAACTGGCTTTTAAGCAGATTTGGAATCGAACACTTGAGAAACCAGAAGGCATCCTCCCTCTCTGGCGGTGAGAGGAGAAGGGTTGAGATTGCGAGAGCTCTCACCATAAATCCAAAATTCCTCCTCTTAGATGAGCCTTTTGCGGGTATTGACCCTATAGCGATTTCAGACATTCAATCACTCATAAAGGAACTGAAGGAACTTGACATTGGAGTTTTAATCACCGACCACAACGTTAGGGAAACGTTAAAAATTACAGATAGGGCGTACATAATTGCCCATGGGAGAGTGATAGCTTCGGGATTTCCCGAAGAAGTTGCCAAGGAGGAAACTGTCAGGAAAGTTTATCTTGGTTCAGAGTTTGAGCTCTAAACTAATAGTATAATGGATAAAAATATTGGGGATTTTCCATTGTTACTTACAGAACCCGAAGTTTACGAATTACTAAAGAAATACCGTATAGAAACTCCAAGGTATAGAGTTTTCACGAGAGGAGAAACTCCCAACTGGAGTACGTTCCCTGCAGTTTTAAAAATCGTTTCAAGGGAGAAACTACACAAGAGCAACGTCGGTGGTGTCGTTTTCGTTTCTTCTAAGGATGAGTTAATAAAGAAGTTGAAAGAGTTTGAAGGTAGATTTCCCGATGTTGAAAAATTTATTGTTGAGGAAAAAATCTCCGGCATTGAGGCCTTTGTAGGAGTCAAAAGGGACGATTCTTTTCTCCACTCAATAGGAACAGGAACGGGGGGAATTTTTGTAGAGCTCTTTAAAGACGTTGTTTTTATTCCTTTAGAGTCCTCAAGGGAGGAAACTTTAAACTCCCTTAAGAAAACGAAGCTGTTTAGGCTTATAGAAGGATTTAGAAACTTTAGGGGTAATTTAGAGCTCTTTTTAGATTTCATAGAAAAATTAAAGACTCTCCTAAGGGAAAACTTAGAAATCTACGAACTCGACCTGAATCCAACCTTTATAACTGAGGAAAGGGTAGTTCCTGCAGATGGGAGGGCTTTTCTAAAGGAGCTGCCGAAGAGGGAAGAGTTTTCTCCCTTGGACGGTGAAATCTTTAGGCCTCAAACGGTTGCAGTTATTGGAGCATCAAACAACCCGAAGAAAGTCGGTTATGCCTTAGTTAGAAATCTGGAGCACTTTAAGGGAAAGCTCTTTCCGGTTAACCCAAAGTATGAGGAAGTTTTAGGTTTCAAGTGCTACCCATCGGTTAAGGAGATTCCTGAAGAGGTAGATTGTTCATTAATTGCCGTTCCATCAAAACTCGTTCCTGAGGTCTTGAGAGAGTGTGGAGAGAAGGGAATTAAGCTTTCAGTCGTCATATCTGCAGGTTTTGGAGAAACGGGAGAGGAAGGAAAGAGGCTTGAGGAGAGGTTAAAAGAGATTTGTAAAAAGTACAAAATGAGGCTATTAGGTCCCAATACGTTGGGATTTATGGTTCCGAGCTTAAAACTTAACGCATCATTTTCATCGTCCATGCCTCCTGCAGGGAATGTTTCATTTCTGTCTCAGAGCGGAGCTCTCATAACTGCAGTTGTCGATAGAGCCATAGAGGAGAGGTTTGGATTCTCCGAAGTAGTTAGTCTAGGAAATCAGGCGGATATTGAGATAACCGAAACAATAGAACTTGCAGTGAGGAACAGGGATACAAAGGTAATTCTTTCCTACGTTGAGGGGGTAAGGTTTGGAAGGGAGCTTCTTTCCTTTGTCGGAGAGAAACCAACTGTTTTCATAAAGGCAGGAAGGGGAGAGAGTGGTAAGAGGGCAGCGGCCTCCCATACAGGTTCTTTGGCAGGTGACTACAAGCTGTTCAGGGACCTAATCGAGACAAAGGGAGGAATAGTCGTTGACTCCTTGGAGGAGGCCTTTGACGTTTGCAACTTTCTGAAGACCTACGGAAGGTTAAGAGGAAAGAGGATTTTAATAGTAACAAATGCAGGTGGTCCCGGAACTCTGGCCTCCGATTACTCTGAAGAGTTTGGACTTGAGCTTATATCGATTAGTCCTGTAAAGGAGGAGCTCTCAAAGTACCTTCCTCCAAACTGGAGCAGGATAAATCCTGTTGACCTGATAGGGGATGCAACTTCCGACAGGTACAGGAACGCATTTAAGGTTCTTGAAAAGTTGGACTGGGACGTCTGCCTTGTAATAGTTACTCCACAATCTATGACAGATTCACCGGAGATTGCCCAAGAAGTTATAAAATTGAGAAATAGGACAAAAAGAGCAGTTGTTGGTTGTTTCATGGGAGGTCACTCTGTTAGGACGGCCGTTGAAATTCTAAAGAGTGAAGGAATACCAGTATATCCAGACCCTTTTAGGGCTGTTAATTCAATAAGGAGGGGAGTATGGAGCGTTCAGTCATCATCGGAGGAGAGGCCGGAGAGGGAATAAAGGAAGGGACCAATCTCCTATCCAAAGTCTTAGTGAACATAGGTTATTCTGTCTTCACCTATCACGACTATCCTTCTCTTATAAGGGGAGGACACAACTTCTCAACCGTCAGGTTTTCAAACGAGGAGGTGAAATCTCCCGTTAAAATGGGAGACTACATAGTTGCCCTTGACGATAGGAGCGTGAGGAGACACAGGGAGGATGCAAAAACTGAAACCGTCTGGATTCTCGATGAGGGAGTTAAGGAAGAGGTAAATGGAAAGGTAATAAGGTTACCAATAAGAAAGGAAGTTAAGGGTGTCATGAGGAGCTCTGCAACACTTGGAGCTCTCCTTAAAGCATTTAGAATTCCTGAGGAAGAGGGATTAGCCGTTCTTAAGGAGTTAAAAAATTACGAGGAGAACGAGAGGATATTCAAGAGGTTCTACGAAATTTCTCAGGAAGTTGAGGAAATCGTAGAGGTTGAGGGAATAAAGGGTGAGTACATATCTGGAAGTGAGGCAATTGCCCTTGGGGCAGTTGACGGTGGACTGAACGTTTACATAGCCTACCCTATGACACCTGCATCACCCGTCCTTCACTTCTTGGCTTCTAAAAAGAGGGAGCTTGGAGTAAAGGTAGTTCAGCCTGAGAATGAAATCGGCGTAATAAACATGGTCTTAGGGGCAGCCTACGCAGGTGGAAGGTCAATGACGGGGACGTCGGGGGGAGGATTTGCCCTCATGACCGAGACTTTGAGCCTTGCAGGAATGAGTGAAACTCCTGTTGTTATATACGAGGCTCAGAGGGGAGCTCCGTCAACGGGAGTTCCAACGTACACAGAGCAGGCCGACCTCCTCTTCGTTCTCTTTGCAGGTCACGGAGACTTTCCAAGAATAGTTGTTGCACCTTCAGATGCTAAGGAGTGTTACCTTCTAACGAGAGAAGCCTTAAACCTTGCTTGGAAGTTTCAGGTTCCCGTTGTAGTTTTAGGAAGTAAAAACGTTGGAGAGAGTTTTTATACGCAGGAGATAGTTAGAGAGAAGGTAGTTGAGGAGCCAAAAGTTTGGAGTGGCAGTGGAGAGTACAGAAGGTACGAAATAACCGAGGATGGAGTTTCACCCCTTGCCTTTCCTGGAACAAAGGGAGTTGTTGTAAAGGCAACGAGCTACGAACACAACGAGGAGGGAATAACGACTGAAGAACCCTCAGAAATTGTGAGGATGATGGACAAGAGGGAGAGGAAGAGAAAGACGATAGAGGAGTTTTTCAGGAAAAGGGATGACACTGTTTCCGTTGGAGGGGACTTAAGTTCAAGGAGAGTTTTAGTTACGTGGGGTGAGAACTGGGGAGTTTGCTGTGAGGTTGGCGAGGAGCTTGGATACAAAGCTGTAAAGCCAAACTACTTGGAACCCTTCCCATCAGAGAGACTCCTTTCCGAACTTGAAGGAGCAGAGGAAGTTACAGTTGTGGAGCTCTCACCTTCAGGACAGTTTGAGAAGCTCCTAAAAATGAACGGAATCTCTGTAAACAACAGGTTTAGAAAGTACGATACAAGGCCAATCTTCAAGGAGGAGTTGGCAGAATTTCTATCGGGAGGGAGAGATGCTTAATTTGAAGACAAAGGCGGAGATTACATGGTGTCCCGGATGTGGGAACTTCGGAATACTCAAGGCCTTTGAGAGTGCAGTTAACGAACTTTCCAACGAAGTACCCGTTGAGAACTTTGTAATTGCCTCGGGAATTGGATGTCACGGAAAGATTGTCGACTACATCAATTTGAACAGCTTCTACTCGATACACGGTAGAGCTCTCTCAAACCTTGAAGGAATGAGGTTGGTTAACGACAAGCTCGTCTGTGTTGGATTTGTAGGTGATGGAGATATTTACGCCGAAGGAGTTTCCCACCTAATCTTCGCAGCAAAGAGGAACGTAAATATAACTGCAATAGTCCACGATAACCGCTCCTACAGTTTAACAACAGGTCAGTTTACACCAACGAGTCCTTCAAAATTCAAGGGAAAGTCAACTCCTGAAGGTCCTCCTGAGGACCCTATTAACCCACTCTTACTTATGCTTTCATCCGGAGCGACATTTGTAGCCCGTGGATTTGCCGGAGACATACCACACTTGACTTATCTAATAAAGGAGGCCATAAAACATAAAGGGTTCTCGTTTATCGATGTCCTTCAGCCCTGTGTTACGTTCTTCAACACGTTTCCTTTCTACAGGAAACACTGCTACAAGTTGGAGGAAGTTAACCACGATGTGACAAACTTTGAACTTGCAGTTGAAAGGGCAAAGGAGTGGGACTACAACGATGACAGTGAGGATGTAAGGATTCCAATAGGTATATTCTACAGAGTAGAAAAACCAACTTACGAGGAGAGAGTAGGTTAACATACTGTTGTTGTGTTGAAGTTCAGAAAGAAGGTGGACACCCTAAAATAAGATTTGAACTCCAACAAAAGGAGGTGTCCACCAATGAAACAATTAAAGAAATTCAAAGGAGCATCCCTGCACATATCAAATACACCCTTCAAAAAAACAATCAAAAGAGGAACGAAAATCAAAACAAAACTCGACCTAACAAAAGACCCAAACGTGAGAAAAAGACTTAAATGGATTCAACACTACGAAAAACACCAAAATGCAAGACTAACCTGCAGATACTTCGGAATAAGTCCAACTACCTTCTACAAATGGAAAAATAGATACAAAAAGTACGGTTTAGAAGGCCTCAAAGACAGAAACAAAAGACCCCACAGAGTAAGACAACCTCAGAT
>NZ_FXTM01000020.1 GCF_900182585.1 Balnearium lithotrophicum
TTTGAATTTCTTTAATTGTTTCATTGGTGGACACCTCCTTTTGTTGGAGTTCAAATCTTATTTTAGGGTGTCCACCTTCTTTCTGAACTTCAACAGTTATAAGTATAAAGTAATACTTCAGAGATTTGAGAACAACCACTTATTAAAAGTTTATGAAGGCTCCTTGGACAATAAAAGATTTATGAATAAGAAATTAAAAGATGGTGATTTAGTTTTTATAAAACAGATTGTGGATATTCCTGAAAATGCCGTTTCTGTTGAAGGTTATACAACCTATCCGGGCCTTTACGAATACAAACCAGGGGAGAAGTTATCAGAGATTTTGAAACCCGATATGTTCTTTCCCGATTCCAACATGAGATTTGCTCTTATAGAGAGAAGATATCCTTTAGGTTCATTACCTAAGTACTTAACCTTTTCTCCCGAAGATGTATTAAAAGGTAAGAAGGATTTAGAGCTTAAACCTAAAGATAGAATTATTCTATACAAATTTAAGGAAAAAGAAATTATAGACTTTAATAAAGTTAAGGATGCTTTCCTTGTAAAAGGAGAAATAAAGTATCCAGGAATTTACGCCTATAAAAGAGGAATGAAACTTTCAGACATTCTTAATCGAGATATGCTCACTTTAAATACAAACCTTTACTATGCGGAAGTAGAAAGGAGAGATTTAAAAACACTTGAAGTAACAGGAATTGAGAGGTTTGCTCCTATTGATATTTTAAATGGGAAAAAGGACCTAACAATTAATAGGTTAGACATAATTAAATTCTATCCTAAGTATATATATCCACCAATAAGGGTTTCTGGACTTATTAAGAAATCTTATTACCTTCCTTACCATAAAGGTTTAAAACTTTCTGAAGCTCTATCGTCTGCAAAATTCACTGAAGATATAAGAAAATTGAAAGTAGTAATATTCAGACAAATTAAAGAAGGACAACCTGAAGAACAAGGAAAATTATTAGATACTTTAGGAAGAACAAGAAGCAAAGAGATAGAAGTTTCAAGAATTGAAGATAATAACACAATAGGTCTTGAAAGCAATCTTTTTGAACCAGTAAAAGAAATGAATAGTATAGCCTACACTCAAGGAACAAGGGCCAACGAATTCTTAAGCGAAAACAAAATGCTTAGAGAAGAACCTTCTGATAATGAAGAAGAAAGTACAAAAGAAAATATTAAAAATAGTAAATCTAAAACTCAAATTTATGCTGCATCTGTTTTCCTCTATGATTTACTAGTTAAAAAGAATTCGAAAGTTGATATTCTGCTAAAACCCGGTGACAAGCTTGTTATTCAGAAAGTAAAACCGGATGAAATGGTTGAAAAAGTTACAGTTTCAGGTTATGTAAGGAAACCCGGAGTTTACAAAATAAATGAGAAAACTACACTTTATGATGTTCTAAAGGCTGCCGGTGGATTTAGAGAAAATGCCTATCCTCAGGGAATAGTTGTTCTTAGAGAATCCGTAAAAAAATGCAAAAGGAAAGGCTTTTAAAGGCTATTTCCATTATGAAGCAGGAGCTTGAAAAGGAAGAAGCTGGAGTTATGCAATCGGAGTTAAATGCTCAAGAGCTGCATGCAAGACAGTCCGCCTTTGAGGCAAAGAGAAGGCTCTTAAGTGAAATGGAAAAAGCTCAGGTTACAGGAAGAATTTCTGGCATCGTTGTCCCTTACAACCTTGAGAAACTTATGAATTCCTCGTACAACATTCTTTTAGAGGATGGAGACAAAATTTATATTCCCAAAAAACCATCGAGCATTCTCATTTTTGGAGAAGTTTACAATCCATCTGCTCTTGTTTATCAAAAGGATATGACTGTTAGAGATTACATTGCAATGAGTGGTGGTTTTACGAAGGATGCTGATAAGAAGAATGTTTTTGTTATAAGAGCAGATGGCTCAGTAGTAAGTTCTGAAAATCTTGGTGGGAGAACATTTGATTGGAACAGCAGTGAAAATAGAATTGAGTTGGGTTCAAATAGTGTACTTGATTATAAATTAAATCCTGGTGATGCCATAATTGTCCCCACAAAAATTCACGTTCCTGTTATGTGGAGACCTTTAATTAAAGATGTGATGCAAATTATTTATCAAGGAGCAATCACCGTCTATACAATAACGAAACTCTAAGAGGGAGTTTATGAAGAAAGAATTAATTCTTATCTTCATTTTATTGTTAATTTCTAAGATTTCCATGGCACTTGAAATGCCTAGTGCCACTGTTCCAATATTTCAGTATCAAAGGGAATATCAAATTCTTGAAAGAGCAAAGGAGATAGGATTAATAAAAAATTCAGATTTGTCATTTAAGCCATTGACAAGAGAACAGTTTGCAAGGGCAATAATAGAAATATACAACAATAGAGCAATTTCTCCTTCTTTAGCTAAGAAGTTTTTTGATGAACTTTATCCAGTTTTTAAGAGTTCTGTAAATTCTGTTCTAAAAGAGGAAAATGAAAACTACATTAAGCCTGTTAATAATATATATTTTTCTACATTCTCCCTTTCAGGAATCAATAATTACAAACTTCCTTATTCTGAAGGTTACTCTTTAAAGAATGGACTAAACAGTAGGCTTGACATTTCTTCAGAACTTAAGTTATCACGTTTTCTTATTTATTTAGAACCGGAGTACAGATTAGAAGATATCTTAAGACTCAACAGAGGATATATAACTTGGAAGTTAGACGGTCTTAATTTCCTATTTGGTAAGGATAACATTTGGTGGGGTAACGCTGAAAATGGGGATTTACTATTCACAAATAACGTACGCCCTTGGTTAATGTTTAAGGTAGAGAACGATTCCTATAAAAAACTTCCTTGGATTTTTAAATACTTAGGAGAATGGAAATTTTCCAACATAATTGCTCAATTAGAGAAAGAAAGGGTTAGATCATATGCCCATATTTGGGGGATGAGACTTGCGTGGAAGCCTTTTAGGAACTTGGAGATAGCAGGAACAAGAGCAATTCAGTTTGGAGGAAAAGGAAGACCCAATTACCACTCTTTACATGATTTTTGGGAACTATTTACTGCCAATAATGAAAATGTTAGAGATACAAATCCTGAGGCACACAAGTACGATAATAATCAGCTTGCTTCTATTGATATTACTTACTATTTGAATTGGCTCAATAAGTTTAATTTCCAACCGTTTAAAGGTGGAAAATTCTACTTTGTTTATGGTGGAGATGATGCATTGAAACCTGTTGGTCCAGGAGGATTACCTCTACCAACTGGAGCTGCCCACATTTTAGGTCTTTCTCTAACAACAGGATTAACCGATTTGAAGTTTGAATACACTGAAACGACGGATGGGAATAACGGAGCAATGTGGTACAGTCATCACATGTATCCCAACGGCTACACTTATCACGGGTTTATCATCGGAAACAATATTGGAGGAGATTCAGAAAGTTATTTTTTTAAGGTTTCAAAGGACTTTAAGTTTGCAAATGTATCTTTTTCTTACAACTACGTAGAACATGGGGTTGATAGAAAGTCTATTCAAGAAAAAGAACATATATATTCTTTAAAAGCTAATAAGCTCTTGAATTTAAAGAATTTTAGTTTCCTTAAAGTATTTTCCACACGTCTTTATACCTCATTTATCTATGACAATATTGAGCACTATGACTATACTTCAAATAATAAAAATGTTTACTTATTCTCTATTGGATTAAACTTGCAATTTTAAAAATCATCGTTTCCCTTGCTAAACTTTCCTTCTTTGAAAAGTTCCAAAGCCTCGTCTAAGAATTTAATACTTTGAGATAGCAGATAAACTTTTATTTCAAAATTTTCTAATTTACTAAGAGCTCCACTTCCTATATCCTTTACAAGAACAGCCTCAATTCCCTTTTCACTGAACAACTTTGCAATGTAATTTCCCCTTCCTCTCTGGAGCTCCAATGTAGGATTCTCTAAGATTTCTAAATTTCCAGTTTCTGTATCGAAAATTGCAAAGAGATTTGACTTACCAAAGTGAGGATTAATTAGCTTTCTTCCATTAACCTCTTTTTCAAGAATGGGAATAGTTATCCTCATTAGTCCTCCATTAAAATTTCATTTAATTCTTTAACTCGGATTTACTTTGTTTTATAAATATTGTCTCTTTTTGACTTAAATCAAGGGAATGGAATTTCAGCGTCTTTAAGATTAATAGAGAAAACTTTTTAGGAGGTAAGGATGTTTGGATTCTTTAAAAAGGGCAACGGTGGAAAGAAGGAAGAACAACAAAACTTCTGTGTTGAGTCTGACCTTTCTACAGGAGTTGGTTTAAAAATGCCCTCCATCCATCAAAGTGTTAACTTCATGTATCAGAAGGTAAAGGAGGCAGGCCTATCAAACGTTGCTGACAGATTTGAGGCAATGGAAAAGGTTCGCTGTAAATTCTGTAAGGAAGGGGTTTCCTGTCAACTCTGTTCAATGGGACCCTGCCGTATAACGCCACAGACACCAAGGGGCGTTTGTGGAATCGATGCCCATGGAATTGTAATGAGGAACCTCCTCATTAAGGCCAATATGGGACTTGCAGCTTACACCTACCACTGCAGAGAAGCAGCCCTTACACTTCTTGAGACTGCAAGGGGAAATACTGTTTACGAGATAAAGGACCCTTCAAAGATAGATGCTCTTGCTCAAATTTTAGGTGTTGATACTTCACTTCCGTTAGATTCAAAGGCAGAGAAGGTAGCCCAAAGGGTACTCGAAACACTATCAGAGAATAAAACTTCAACGTTCGTTGAAGCTCTCGCACCTGAAACGAGGAAAGAGGTATTTAAGAAGCTTGGAATTACTCCAAAGGGACCGATGAATGAGCTCGTTGATTCCGTTACTCGTTCGATGACAAACATAGACGGTGACTACATAACCTTAGCCCTCGCTGCACTGAGAAACGGTGTTGCTTCAGCCTTTGGTAGCTTAGTTCCTCTGGAGATGATTCAAGACGCTCTCTATGGAACTCCATCTCCCCATGAGTGTACTGTTGACTTTGGAGTTCTTGACCCGGACTACGTAAACATACTTCCAAACGGTCACGAACCCTTTGTTGGAATGGCTCTTGTTAAACTCGCTAAGGATGAAAAGTTTCAAAAAATGGCAAGGGAAGCTGGAGCAAAAGGGTTAAAGATTGTTGGTTCCATTGAAACTGGTCAGGAGATGATGGCTCGCCTTGAATGTGATGACGTCTTTGCAGGACTTACTTCCAACTGGATTTCTATTGAGTACTTCCTCTCAACCGGTGCTGTTGATGCCTTTGTTATGGATATGAACTGCTCACTTGCAAACCTAAAAGAATATGCAGATAAGTACAACTTTAAGCTAATTGCCGTTTCAAACATAATAGGCGTTCCAGGTTCAATAAGACTTGAGTATGAACCTGGCAATGAGTCAAAGGTTGCAGAGGAAATTATTAAATTGGCCATTGAGAACTTTAAAGAGAGGAGGAACAAGCAAAAGGCCGATGTTTCCAAGTTTAAACAGAAAGCCCTTGTAGGATTTTCGGCTGAAGCGATTGTTAATGCCCTTGGAGGAAGTTTAGACCCTCTACTTGAAGTTATCAAAAGCGGTGACATTAAGGGAATAGCAGCCCTTGTTAACTGTACATCCCTTGGAAACGGACCTCAGGACAGTGTGACCGTTCAGATTGCTAAGGAACTTATTAAGAGGGATATTCTGGTCATAGGGGCAGGTTGCGGAAATGCCGGTATGCAACAGGAAGGATTGGAAACCCTTGAGGCAGCAGAAAAGTTTGCTGGCCCTAAACTTGCAGGGGTCTGTAAGGCATTGGGAATTCCTCCTGTCCTCTCATTTGGAACCTGTACGGACACGGGAAGAATTATTATGACTGCTGTTGCCATAGCCAATGCCTTAGGAGTTGACCCTTCACAGCTTCCTGCAGTTGTTACTGCTCCTGAGTACATGGAACAAAAGGCCGTAATTGATGGATTCTCAGCCGTTGCAATGGGATTCTACACACACGTTTCCCCCGTTCCTCCGGTTACAGGGTCAGACAAAGTTGTTAAACTACTAACAGAGGAAGTTGAAGGCCTTACAGGTGGAAAGATAGCCGTAGGAGACGACCCTGTTGAAGCAGCTAAGGCAATGGAAGAGCACATCATGAAGAAGAGAGAACTTTTAGGTATATAGAGTTTTGCCCTCCCTTTGGGAGGGTTCAATTTCTTATATAGGAGAGCTCTATTGGGAGCCATTGAAAGGGAAAAAGAGACTATAAGAAAGATGGTTGAAATCTACTGTTGGAAGAAGCACAAAAGGAAAAGAGGGGAGCTCTGTCCTGAATGTGAAAAACTCCTACTCTATGCATTCAAGAGGTTAGAGTTATGTCCTTTTGGAGAAGATAAACCTACTTGCAAAAAGTGCCCCGTTCACTGCTACCTGCCTGAATATAGAGAAAAAATAAAACAAGTTATGAGATTTAGCGGTCCAAGACTTTTAATTTACAGTCCCTTAGACTGGATTGTCCACGAATTTAAGGAAAAAGTATTTATGAAGCTAAATCCCTCAAACCGTTAAGATTTTTAATTAAAATCCTTCCTCCTTCCTTTTCAATTAAACCTAACTTTTTAAGTTTTGAAAGCATTCTCGAAACTGTTTCCTTAGTGAGCCCCAACTCCATCGCAGCTATGCCTGTACTGAAGTTTATCTCCTCCCCTTCATTTTCATACTTCCTTAATATGTAGGAGGAAACCTTTGAAAGAGCTGTTTTAAGGGAAAGACTTTCTATAACGTTAGTTAAGTGGATTAGTCTTTGAGCCATTACGGATAAGAGTTTCATTCCAATTTCAGGGTCGTTTCTTATTATTTCTAAAAACTCCTTCCTTGGTATGAGTAATATTTCAGAATCTTCAATCGTCTCTGCCCAAGCAGGAAAGTTCGTTCCTGTAAAGCTTGCAGCCTCTCCAAAAAGATTTGGTTTATCAAAAATCCTTATTATCTGTTCCTTTCCCTTTGAAGTTTTAAATACCTTCACAGCTCCACTTTTAAGAATGAAGAAAAACTCGGCTCTATCGTAAGGGGAAAAGAGGGTCTTTCCTTTGTCATACTTTTTTATAGTTGAAATCTTCTTTATGCTCTCTATCTGATGTTCAGTTAACTCCTTAAAAAGAGGAATTTTTTTTAGAAACTCCACAAATTCCTCCTCATGGTTATTTGAGGAATACTTTAACTATTTCTAAATCCTCTTTAGTTGTTACTTTTATGTTCTTATAGTCTCCTGGAATAGAAACAACTGTAAATCCGTACTTTTCAAGGAGTGCAGAATCATCGGTTGCAAGGAAATTCTCCTTTAGAGCTCTCTCATGACACTCCAAAAGAACCTCAAATTTAAAGATTTGAGGAGTTTGAACTAAAATCAATCTATCCCTATCAAGTGTTCTTCTTATTAAAAAATCCCCCGGTTCAAGTGGCGTTCCTATCTCCTTCACTGTCTCCTTAGGCCTTACTCCTAAAATAACGCCGTCAGCTTCATAATCGGAGAGTGCTACAACCAACTCCTCAACTTTTGAATATTCAACAACCGGCCTTACTCCATCGTGAATTAAAACTTCCTTAGGTTTATACTCTCTTGCCTCCAACAATCCTTTATAGACCGAGTACTGCCTCTCCGTTCCTCCCGGAACAATTGAGAGGATTTTTTTATACTTTTTCTTTAACTCTCCACCTAACTCTAACTCATCCTCGGGGAGGACGAGAATTATTCCGTCTATGAGGGAATTCTTTGAAAATATCTCAATCGGATATTCAACTATTAATTTGTCGTACACCTTAAAGAACTGTTTCTTTCCCCCAAATCTCTTACCAAGACCCGCTGCCGGAATAACTGCTATTCTCACTTAACTACCTCTTTAAACCTACCAAAGATTATTTTCCCCGAGGAGGTCTGAAGAATATTGTTCACCAAAATTTTAACTTTATGCCCTATTAAGTGTTTTGCATTGTCAACAACGACCATAGTTCCATCGTCCAAGTAACCCACACCTTGGTTCTTTTCCTTTCCTTCCTTTACAAGTAGAACAACCAACTCCTCTCCTACAGCTACAACCGGCTTCAGAGCATTTGCAAGGTCGTTTATGTTGAGGATTTCAACTCCCTTTATAGAAGCTACCCTGTTTAAATTGTAGTCGGTCGTTACAAGTTTTGCACTGAGCCTTTTTGAGAGCTCCACAAGCTTTGCGTCAACGTCCTTTATCCAGGGGAAATCCCTTTCATAAATTTCAACTGGGGGCTTTTCCAGAGCTCTCATTTTTGAAACAATATCAAGGCCCTTCTTTCCTTTAGTTCTAACCATTGGGTCAGTTGAATCTGCCAGAGTTTGGAGCTCCTCCAAAACAAACCTTGGAATTACGATTTTTCCCTCAATAAATCCAAGTTTTGTTATTTCGTAAATTCTCCCATCTATTAGTGCGCTCGTGTCTACCACCTTTACACTGCAGTAGAGGGAGCTCTCCTCCTTCAGGATTTCGGTTATAGGTCTATTCCTTCCAACTTCAACTGCAAGAAATCCGAATAGGTAAGGAAGCGTTAGAAATAGAATATCCTGAAGGTAGGTAAAGGATGAAAATATGGGAAAGAGAGAAAGGGCTATTCCCTTTGCCAGGTAGAGTCCCAAAAAGAAACCTACAGAAAAGAGGATGACCGTCTTTACTTTAATTTTCTTCTTCAGAATGAACTGATAAAAGAGAAAGGAAGCGGCCGAGATAAAAATCCCCAGTATGAGTGACTGTGTAAGTGTGAATCCGTAATTTTTAAAAATGATGATAGTAACAAGAAGAAGTAGGAGAAGGAATCCTCCAAAAAGACTCTTTATCACGCCTTCTTAACCTCTCTCAGAATTTTCCTCATCCTCTGTTTTATCTTTTTAACAGGTTCCCCTAAAGAGAGGGCAATTTCTTCGGCAAGCTTTGAAAATGCCTCATCAAACATCCTCTTTTCTGAATAGGAGAGCTCCTTCTCCTTAGACCTGTAAGAAAGGTTCCTTACAACAGTTGCTAACTCCATAACATTTCCCGTTTTTAACCTATCAACGTTAAGTCTATGTCTGACGGTCCACTTATCACTTATATTTGTAGGGACTTCTGATAGAAACTTAAAAAGCTCCTCAATCTCCTCCTCAGAGAGAACGGGCCTTATTCCTGAGGATTCAACTGTTTCCTTTGGAATTAGTATTGACATATTTTTTCCAATTAGGGATATCCTGTAGAAGACCACACTCTTCCCCCCTACTTCCCTCTCCTCTACTCCCTCAACAACTCCTACACCGTGGGGTGGGTATGCAACCTTATCTCCTACTTTTATCAATTTAACGCTCCTAATGTGGTTTCCTTATCGGCACCTCCCCCTTTTTGGGTTCACCATAGGGTATTGGAATGTACTGAACGGATGCCTGTCCGCTTGGTTGGTAGTAGAGCTCCATTAAATCGTAAACTTCATCGGGAACGTCTGTTGTCACATTGAGACCTAAGGATTTAAGAACATCAACAGTTAATGGATAGTCGTGAGTCCAGTACCCAGAGGTTAGTATATCCGCTATTTCTCTAGCCTTCTTTTCGTCGTGTTTTTTTAACCTTAAGATTCTCTCTATCGTCTGCTTCATTTGAATTAGGGATTTCTCTGCAATATCTGCAAGTATTAAGGTTTCATCCTTAACGCTCCCCCTGTCGTGTTGGAGCTTTTCCTTCACTGCTTTTACAATTGAGGGGGCTGGAAATTGACCCAACTGCGGGTCAAGGGGTCCCATAACGGCGTTTGAGTCCATGACAATTTCATCCGCTGCCAATGCTATTAATGTACCACCGGACATTGCATAGTGGGGAATAATTACTCTAACTGGGGCTTTGTGCTTAGCAAGGGCTGAGGCTATCTGAGTCGCTGCCAGTGCCAGTCCACCGGGGGTGTGGATTATCAGGTCAATTGGCATATCTTCTGGAGTTATTCTTATTGCCCTCAGTATTCTCTCAGAATCCTCAATCGTTATAAACCTGAAGAGGGGAAAACCCATGAAGGCAAGTCTTTCCTGTCTGTGAATCATCGTTATTACTCTTGATTTCCTCTTTTTCTCAATTTCCCTAATTAGACGGAGTCTTGCCCATTCTAAGTTTTTCTGCTGAAAGAGAGGCCAGAGGGAGAAGAGAATAATTAATAACCAGAATAGGTCAAAGAATGAGAATCCAGGCTGTTGGTGCATGATTTCTCCTTATTTATCTTTAAAAACAATTTTACCATTATAAATCGTTATTTTCACTCTCCCCCTTAGTCTTTTATTCAGAAACGGTGTATTGCAGCTTTTGGATTTTATCTCCTCCTTGGTTAGAACAAACTCCTCTTCAGGGTCAAAAACAGTTACGTTTGCCCTTGAGCCGGGCTTTAAGCTTCCTATGTCCCTCTTCCCTATAATTCTTGAGGGATTCGTTGACAGTTTCTCTATCATCTGACTCAAAGTTAGATATCCCTCTCTAACGAGGTTTAGGGATAAAGGAAGGGCAGTTTGAAGTCCTATTATTCCAAAGGGAGCTCTGCAGAACTCAACCAACTTCTCATCCTCAGAGTGAGGAGCGTGGTCTGTGGCAATTGAATCAGCAACTCCCTTTTTAAGGGCAATTCTGCAGGCTTCGACGTGGTCCTTGGTTCTTAAAGGAGGACACATCTTTGCATTTGTATTGAATCCCTCCACTGCATCCTCAGTTAGCGTAAAGTGGTGGGGAGTTATTTCACAGGTTACTCTAACTCCATCCCCCTTAGCTTCCTCAATTATTTTCAGAGCTCCCTTACTTGAAACGTGGCAAACATGAATGTGGGCTCCCGTTAACTTTGCAATTAGAATATCCCTCATCGTTCCTATGTCCTCAGCCTCTGGAGGCATTCCGGGAATTCCTAACCTTGTAGAGAGTGGCCCCTCGTTCATGTGGCCGCCGGCTGATAGGGTCTTATCCTCTGAGTGGGTAAAAACGGGAATTCCCAAACTCCTTGCATAGTCCATGGCATTTCTCAAAACCCTACTGTCCCTCGGTGACTCTCCATCGTCAGAAATTGCAACGATACCTGCTTTCACCATCAGTCCAATTTCCGCTAACTCCTCCCCTTTGAGACCCTTTGTAATAGCACCTATTGGAAAGACGTCACATAAACCTACTTCCTTTCCCCTATCCACAATGTACTTTGTCACCGATGGATTGTCGTTAACAGGGTCTGTATTTGCCATACAGCAAACAGATGTAAAACCTCCTGCAACGGCAGCTTGGGAACCTGTTTCAATGTCCTCCTTCCACTCCTGTCCCGGCTCCCTGAGGTGAGTATGGAGATCTATAAATCCTGGAGAAACGATAAGTCCTGAAACATCAATGACCTTTGTTGCTTCTACCCTATCTATCTTTTTTTCAACTTTTACTACTCTATTTCCTTCAATTAGAACATCATACGTTCCATCCAAGTTTTGAGATGGGTCTACGACTCTTCCACCCTTAAGAAGAACTCTCATTTCCTCTCCTGTTTGTGGCACTTTGTACAGTTTTTAGGATCTTTGGCATCAAAGGCCTTAACTCCGTTATGACAGACACCACAGAATTTACCGTTCCAGATATCCTGCATTGTAAACTTATCGCCTCCAAACTTTCTCTTAAAAATCTTTGGATGGCAGTATGAGCAGTGTTGCTTCTTTACCTTTACGTGGTAAACGTGACTGAAAACAACGGGGCCGTTTTTGGTTTTAAATACCAAATCCCTATTTAAAACACCTCCTTTAAAACAACCAAAGAGGAGCAAACCAGTTAGTAAGCTTAAAGCCAAGTATCTCTTCATTGAACTTCCTCCAAAAGTTTCTCTTTTCTTCCACATAGAATTGAAAGAACGGCCATTCTAACTGCCAAACCTGTTTCCACCTGATTGAATATGAGGGAATTTTTATAGTTAACAACATCGTTTGTTAATTCAACTCCCCTGTTAAAGGGACCTGGATGGAGAATTAGCGTATCTAACTTAAGTCTTTCAAGTTTTTTCCCGTTGAGTCCAAAGAGCTCCGAATACTCCCTAACCGAAGGGAACGTCCTTTTTGCATTCTGTCTCTCAAGTTGAATTCTCAGGAGAATTACAACGTCAGAAACCTCCACTAACTCATCGAAGGAGGACAGAACCTTAACTCCTAAAGCTTCAGGATACCTCGGAATCATCGTTGAAGGGCCGTAAATGAAAACTTCGGCTCCCAATTTCCTAAATAGGATAGAATCTGAGCGGGCAACCCTACTGTTTGTTATATCTCCAACTATCGTAATTCTCTTTCCCTCCAAACTTCCCAATCTCTCCTTTAAAGTTACGGCATCCAAAAGTGCCTGGGTGGGATGCTGGTTTCTTCCGTCTCCAGCGTTGACAATAGAGGCATTGATAAAGTTTTTAACCGTTTCTGGAGCTCCCTCACACGGGTGCCTCAAGACGATAACATCGGGATGCATCATGTCCAAATTCTTAACGGTGTCTATTAAACTCTCTCCCTTCTTAACGGAGCTTGCAGAGGTGCTTATGTTTATAACGTCGGCAGATAGAAACTTACCTGCCTTTTCAAAGGACGACCTCGTCCTTGTTGATGGTTCAAAGAAGAGGTTGACAATACACTTTCCTCTAAGGACTGAAAACTTCTTTCTACCGCTCTTTAGAGCTCCCTTAACAATCTGAGAGATTGAGTAGATTTCCTCAAAGAGCTCCTTTGTTACTTGGTCTGCAGAGATTAGGTGTTTCATCAAACCCTCTCTTTCTCACTTTCGGTAATTACCAATTTAAGGGCCTCTCTGACTTCAACTGCCAATCTGTGAGCCTCAAGTCCCTCACACTCTGCCAAATTCCTTGCAGCTTTATTCACCCTCTTAAAGCCTTCAGGACTTACGTAGAGAACGGAGGAGCGTTTTACGAAGTCGTAAACGCCAAGGGGAGAGAAGAACCTTGCACTTCCTCCGGTTGGAAGAACGTGGTTAGGTCCTAAAACGTAGTCTCCCAAGCTTTCACAGGTGTAATGTCCCAAAAAGATTGCTCCGGCGTGTTTAATTCTGTCAAGGAGTGAGAAGGGCTCTTTGGTTGCTACCTCTAAGTGCTCAGGAGCTACTTCATTTGCAACGTCACACGAGTGGTAAATATCCCTCGTTAAGAAGACAGTTCCAAAGTTCTCTATGGATTTCTCAGCTATTTCTCTTCTTTTGAGCTTTTTGAGTTTTTCAGAAACTGCCCTTATAACTTCTTCTGCAACTTCTTCAGAGTGTGTAACTAAAAATGAACCTGCAAGTTCGTCGTGCTCGGCCTGGGATAGGAGGTCCGTTGCAACCCAATCTGGATTGGCAGTCTCGTCAGCTATTACAAGTATTTCACTTGGACCTGCGACCATATCTATGTCAACAGTTCCAAAGAGAAACTTCTTTGCAAGGGCAACGTAAATGTTTCCAGGCCCTACAATTTTATCAACTTTAGGAATTGACTTCGTTCCAAAGGCTATTGCAGCTACACCGTGGGCTCCTCCAACTCTGTATATCTCATCAACTCCGGAGAGTTTAGCTGCAACCAAGGAGTAGGGATTAACGTCCAAGGAGCCTATCGCAGGAGTAATCATTACGACCTTTTCAACTCCAGCAACTTTTGCAGGAACGGCATTCATGATTACAGATGAGGGGTAGGATGCCTTTCCTCCCGGAACGTAGATTCCTGCACTCTCTAAAGGAGTAACCTTCTGCCCTAAGAGAATTCCCGGTTCGGTTACAAAGTAGGAGTTTTCCTTTTGGTGCTCGTGAAACTTTTTAACCCTTTCAACGGCAAATTCAATTGCGTCTACAACGTTCTTTGGAACTTTCTCAAATGCCTCCTCTATCTCCTCTTCAGAAACCTTCACGTTCTCACTGTTTAAATCAACTCTGTCAAACTTCTTTGCATAGCTAAATACGGCACTATCTCCAAACTTTCTAACGTTTTCAATTATTTCCAAAACGGACTGAGCATACTTTGATTCCAGTCCCTGACCTCTCGTTTTTATTCTAAGGAGCTCCGGGTCTTCCTTCCAGTTTTCCTTTCTCAAGTTAACCAGTTTCATTCTCTCTCTCCTTAAGGGTTTGAACTGTTTTATTCCAAGAGATTATACTTAATGGAGTTTCATTAGTGTATTGGAGGTGGAATGGACAACTTAAAACTTATCTCTTTAGGAGCTCTCCTACTTTCGCTTCTTGGAGGAGCGTTTGAAAGTTCATCTCTCCTTGCAGCAGCATTTGTGACTACCTCTGGATTGCTTGTATACAGGTGTTTTGAATTTGGATATCCTCCAATATTTGACGGATTTGATACTCTTCTTCTGTTCGTAATAACCTTTTTAGGAGTAGCTCACATTTTAAAAGTTGATAAGAGATTTACAGGGTTTCTTTCTGCAATCTTTTTGTTTCCACTCCTTTTTATGCCGACAAGAGTCAGTGAAATTCCTCCCGTTATCAGGACTCCTCTATTTTTCCTTCACGTTGGAAGTGCTATCCTGTCCTACGCTCTCTTTATAAGCGCTGGAATAGTTTCTATATGGTCTCAGGTTACTAAAAAGGAGATTGAAAGTTTGAACCCCGTTAGATGGGGAGTTGCCCTATTCACACTGTCCCTTTTCTTTGGAACTCTCTGGGCGTTCCTTTCCTGGGGGGAGCTCTTTATGGTAGAACCTAAGTCTCTGTTCTCTCTGTTTTTCTGGTTCTTCAGCCTGTTCGTTCTCCATTCCGCCTTTGATGACAAATTAAAAAATTACTTAAACTGGTTAATTTTCCTAAATGCCCTTATAGTGGTATTCCTGTTTTTAGGTGTCAACTTTATCTTTGGAGGAACACATGCCTTTTAACCTAAAATCTGTAAAACTATTTGGAATTTTGAACTTTCTTTTTTTCCTTTTTACTTTTGCTGTTCTACTCCAGGTAAAAATTCCGATTGGACTGACTCAAATCAGCAGTATCCACGATAAAGTTTTAGAGGTTTTAATAGTTTCGTTGGGTTCTGTTTTACTCCTGTTAGCTGTTCAAACCCTTTACTGCAGAGGAACTGGAAAACTAAAAGTACTACTACATATAACAACAGGATTATCTCTACTAACGTTAATTTTCACTCCTATTTTTTGGAAGAGTAAGACTTTCTATTTATATCCCCAAAGTTATGTTGAAGTCGAAGGGAAAAAGATAGGATTGATTAAACTTTTAGTAAACAAAGATAAAATAAACAGCGAATTTTTTATAGAAGAAAAAGGAAAAAGAATTCTTGGAAGAGTTTCCTTTAACAAACCTTTATTTTCCTCTTCTGGTATGCTTTGGATAAAAGGACTGTCCTTTTACAAAGGACTACCGATGGTTAAAGTTCAGTATTCTAACTTTTCTTTAGTTCCCTTTCTTTTTTTACTTCTATACGGACTTACAACTTGTATTATTATTCTTGTCATTTTAATTTGAAGCTTAATAACTTTAACGAGGACTTAAATCTTCTAAGTTCTTCCTTACTCCCATAAACGATCAGAACATCTCCTTTTCTAAGTAACATTTGTCGAGATGGATTGATTATCACTTTACCTTCTCTAACAAGAGCAACAATTATTAACTCGGAAAAATTTTTTAATCCAAGTTCTATAATAGCTTTTCCTTCCAAATTTTTATTAATTTCAATTTCATCAATGTCATGCTTTTTTTCTATGAAAGACTTTGAAAACAAATCTAAGAATATATCAACTGAATAGGGCTTAATTAATTTGTAAAGATAAAATTTTGCACTGATGTAATCTAAAGATATAGGATAGTCAATACCTACAAACTTGCATTTTTGTATAAACTCAGGATTTAAACATCTTGCAATAATTTTTATTTTTGGATTAAGATATCTACATGCAATAGAAATATATAAGTTTTTAGAATCATCATCTGAGATAGCTACTAATCCTCTGGCCTTTTCCACATTAGCATTCTTAAGAATTACATCTTTTATAATCTTGGTTTCTGATATGAAATAATTAAAGTCGTAATTAGGATAATTGCTAATAATTTTTTCAAAAAGGTCTTTATTTTCTAAAATAAGTACGAACTCCAAATTTGAATTTATCAAGTCCTCTATAAGATAAAGTAAATAAACATCATTTCCGTAAACTATTATGTGATTTTTCATTTTTTTTATCTTTTCTCTCATTTTTTCTTCCTTCCATATTTCTCGATTTATAGGGTCAAATAAAAAAGCTGTAAGTTTTGAAAAAATATAGCCAAAAGTACCAATTCCAACCACTGAAATTGCAATTGTAAAGAGTCTTGCTTCTGGTGTACTTAAAGGAATAACCTCTTCATAACCTATAGTAGAAATTGTTATGAAAGTCATATACAAATAGTCTATGATACTATGATTCCAGTTATCTAATTTTCCATATCCTATTGTACCTGACAAAAGAACCAAAATTAGCACGAGAATAGAGTTAATTTCTTGTTTTAAAAATTTCTTGGTAAGCTTTACTGTCGCCATTTTTCAATTGTGTTCCTTGGCTTTAATTTTTATTATACGCCAACTTTAAAATATAAAATATTATTATTGGAATTGACTAGTAGGAGGAAAAAATGTATTCAGTACAGGAGGAGAAGGAGCTCCAAAAATTAACCGACGAGCTCTTAAAGTTTATTGAGGGGAAAGACAGAAGTTACTGGAAGAGGTTGAACAAAAAGGAGGCTGAGGAGTTAGCTGAAAAGCTAAGGAGGGTTATAAGGTATCACGACTATAAATACTACGTTCAGGCAAATCCTGTAATTTCAGACTACCAGTACGATAAACTCTTCCATGCTCTTGAAGACTTAGAAAATGCTCACCCTGAAATAGTTACTCCGGATTCACCTACACAGAGGATTTCACCTGCATTTACAGGGGAGTTTGAGAAGGTTAAACACTATGCGGAGATGACCTCACTTGAGAACACGTACTCTCCAAACGACTTGAAGGACTGGGACAGGAGGGTAAGAGAGCTTTTAGGAAAGGAGACTGTTGAATACATAGTTGAGCCAAAGTTTGACGGGGCAAGTGTAGAGCTTGTCTACGAAAAAGACCTTCTTGTAAGGGGAGCTACAAGGGGAGATGGAGTTTACGGTGAGGATATAACAATGAACGTTAAAACGATAAAATCGATTCCCCTGAGAGCTCCCTTCTCAAAGTACGGCATCAACCTCATTTCAATTCGCGGCGAAGTAATAATGCCAAAGAGCGTTTTTAAAAGGTTGAACGAGGAGAGGGAAAAGCAAGGATTGCCACTTTTTGCTAATCCGAGGAACGCAGCTGCAGGAACTTTAAGGTTGAAAAACCCTGCAGAGGTGGCAAAGAGGGGGCTCGACTGTTACGTCTATCAGATACTCTACTCTGAACCTAAAAAACTCTGCAGTGATATAAAAACTCAAAAAGAGGCTTTGGAGCTCCTCTCAAACTGTGGATTTAAAACACCACACATTCAAAAGGTTTGTAAGAACATTGATGAGGTGATTGAAACGGTTTTAAAGGCGCAGGAGGAAAGGGAGTCCTGGGACTTTGAAGCAGATGGAATGGTTATTAAGGTAAACGACATTTGTGCGTGGGAGAAGTTGGGCGAAACTATGCACCATCCAAGGTGGGCAGTTGCATACAAGTTTCCTGCAAAGCAGGCAGTTACAAAGTTGGTTGACGTTGTGTGGCAGGTTGGAAGGACGGGAGCTCTAACACCGGTTGCTATTCTTGAACCTGTGGAGGTTGGAGGGGTTATTGTTTCAAGGGCAACTCTCTTCAATCCTGACTTTATAAGGATGAAGGACATTAGAATTGGGGACTACGTAATCGTTGAAAGGGCTGGGGAAACTATTCCCTACATAGTTGGTCCCGTTGTTGAGAGGAGAACGGGAGAGGAGAAAGAAATTGAGGTTCCAAAGAACTGCCCGGTATGTGGAGCTCCCATCGTTAAGGAGTTAGATGAGGCAGTTCCAAGGTGCCCCAATATCAACTGTCCCGCTCAGCTCAAGGAACACTTAATCTACTGGGGAAAAGTCCTTGATATTAAAGGACTCGGTGAAGCAACTGTAAATCAGCTTATGAGGAAGGGACTTGTTAAATCAATCGCAGACCTGTACTACCTCAAAAAGGAAGACCTCCTGAGGCTTCCCGGCTGGGGACTGAGAAAGACTCAGAACCTATTGGAGCAGATAGAGAAGTCAAAGGGAGCTCCCTTCTGGAAGAAACTCACAGCCTTAGGGATAAGGCACGTTGGAGAGAAAACTGCACAGCTTTTGGCCAAAAGGTTTAGAAACCTTGAGGAGCTTAAAGGTGTCAGCTTTACCGAACTTGCATCAATTCCCGGAATAGGACCTGTTACTGCCACGAGCATAAAGAACTTCTTTAAGGCAGAGCAGAACCTCGAAATGATTAAAAAATTGGAGAAGGCTGGGTTTAAGTTTGAGAGGACAGAAGAGGAGGAGAGGGAACAGGAGCTCCCCAAACCCCTTGCAGGCCAGAATGTTGTATTCACAGGTGAACTTGGCAACTTTACAAGGAGAGAGGCTCAGCACATTGTAGAGCTCTTGGGAGGGAATCCAACAAACTCTGTAACGAGGAGAACGAGCTTTGTCGTCGTTGGTAAAAATCCCGGTTCAAAGTACCAGAGGGCGCAAAAACTTGGAATTAAGATGATACATGAAGAAGAGTTCATCAACATGCTAAAGGAGTTTTCAAAGGTAAATCCTGAGGTTAGGAAAATTCTGGAGGAGAAAGGTCTCCTTTGAGGAGGCTTTTCCTTTTTAAAGTTTCCTTAACATAAAGAAGTTACCTAAAATAAAAAGGACTAAACCCTGAGCTGTTAGTAAAAGGGCATCTCTGTAGAGTTCTGCCAATGTCATCCCCTTTATTGCTATGGAGAGAGCTCCATCTATGTAGTACTTTAAGGGAGAGAGAACCGAGAGGTACTGGAGAACTTTTGGCATTGCCTCAATTGGGGTCCAGTCTCCAGATAGGTAGAGAATTGGAATCAGAACGAGAATTGTTAACTGCGAAACCTGAAGCATGTTGCTTGAGAGTGATGCTATAAACATTGAAAGTCCCGAGGATGTAAATACATAAATAGCGGTCAAGAGCATAAAGTCCAAGATACTTCCTTTGAACGGAACCTTAACCCAAAGGCCTATTGTGAAGAAGAGTGCAAGGAAGGTAAACGTAAGTATCAGGATTCCCATTGAAACGGTTTTTGAAACCATAAAAACGTAGTTTGAAACCGGTGAAACTGTAAGCATTTCAATGTTTCCCCTCTCCTTTTCCAAAACAACTGCTGACGCCGGAAGGAGTATCAGAAAAAGGGTAATGACCGTTAGAAGTTCCGAGTAGGCCATAAAGAGTCTACTTGATGAGTCCTGGTTGAAAAAGACCCTCGTCTTTACCTCGAAAGGAAGCTGAATGGGAAAAATTCCAAAGAGGAACTTTGAGATTATCTGAGTTGCGTAGGCAGAGAAGAGGTAACTTGCGGCAACCTCAGAGCCGTTAACAACAATTCCAACTTCCGTTTTATCTCCCCTCTTTATCCTCTTCTCAAAATTCTGTGGAATTCTTATAACTCCTAAGGCCTTATCGCTTAAGAGAACTCTTTCAAGGTCCTTATCTGAAAACAGATACCCTTGCAGTTTAAATACGGTTGACGGAAACTTTGAAACCAACTCCCTTGAATAGTAGGAGAGGTCGTAGTCCTGGACGTAGAACTTTGCATTCCTCAAGGAAAGATTGATTCCCGTTGCCGCTAAGTATATGTCCAAAGTAAAGGCGTACAGGGCAAAGAACAGAAGCCCTTTATTTCTGAAGAACTGGGCAATTTCCTTGTAAAGAAAAACGAGAAAGTTCATCTCTCCCTCTTTTTAAAGAGAATTACGTTCAGAGAAAAGATTGAAACGAAGAAGAATAGGAGAACCAACATATCGGGAGCTATCAGATAGAAAGGAGCAGCCTTAAAAAAAAGGGCTTTTAGAATTCTCAAGTAGTAGAAGGTGGGAATGAGATGGGCTGTAACGAGAGCTTGGGAGTCAAAGGAGGATACGGGAGTCAAAAATCCCGTGTAGAGGATGGAGGGAACTATTGTAAATACAACCGTTCCTATAAAGGCTGCAGCCTGAGACCTGAAAAATACCGAAAGTAAAAGCCCAAAGGATACCGAAACCAAGATAAAGAGAAGCGAGGAGAGTAAAAAGAGGAGGAAACTTCCCTTGAAAGGAACCTTAAAGAGGAAAAATAGAAGAATTACTAGTACGAAATAGTTGAAAGATGAGACTAAAAAACCGAACAGTAACTTTCCCGATAGATACTCAATTTTCCTAACAGGAGAGACGTAAACGTTGTAGATAGAGCCCGATTCCTTCTCTTTGACGATTAAGAGGGCAGAAAAAACGGCAGGCGATATGGCCAAAACAACGGCCAAGGTTCCTACGGCAACAAGGTAATCTTGATTTAGTGATTCGTTAAACCAGTACCTCGGTTTAATTTCTACGGGAGACTTTAATCCTTTCTTCTTAAAGTAAGAGAGATTCTCCTTTAAAACTACTGCCTCTATGTAGCTCTTAATCGTTTCCGCCCTGTAGGGAAACATTCCATCTATCAGAGTTTGAAAAGTTCCTCTTCCCTTCTTAAAGTTTTCCTCAAATTTGAAGGGAAAGACAACAACAGCCCTTACTTCACTATTCTTCAGTGCCTCGTCCACCTCTCTATAGGAAGAAAAGTACCTCTTTAAACGAAAGTACTCTCCGTTTGATGAAATTTTGTTTATTATCTCCCTTGATAGATAAGACTTATCAAAATCGAGAACTCCGATGGGAACCTTTTTAACGTCCAACTTTAAACCAAACCCGAAAATTAACATCATTGAAACGGGAACTAAAATCGTTGTTATTAGACCTATTTTGTCCTTTAAAAATTCCCTTGTTTCCTTTTTTACTATTGAAAAAATTCTTTCAAACCTCATTTTCCACCTTAAAAACAAACACGTCTTCCATACTCACAGTGGAGGGCTCTATCCTCCTTATGTCTATTCCTTTACTTTGCAGAAGCTCCAAATCGGAACTTTTTTGGGTAAATACCTTAACCTTCCTGCCAAACGGAACCGTTTTAAACCCTAAAGACCTGAGTTTTTCCTCGGCAGAAAAGGGATTTTCAACGTAAAGGAGGTAGGGTTTCCCCAACTTCTCCTCAACTTCCCTTTTAAGTTCCTCGGGAGAGCCGAGGGCAACAGCCCTTCCACGGTTCATGAGAAGGACTCTGTCACAGTACTCCGTCTCATCCATGTAGTGGGTCGTTATGAGGGCGGTAACTCCAAACTTTACAGAGAGCTCCCTTATCATCTGCCAGAATACGTCCCTCTCCGCAGGGTCTACACCTGAGGTAGGTTCGTCTAAAAACAGTACTGCAGGAGAGTGGAGAAGTGCAGAGAGGAGGGCTACCCTCTGTTTTATCCCCAGAGGAAGGGAGCTTGTAATTGTGTTTAAGTATTTCTCTATACCTAAAAGTGGAGCCGTCTCTCTGACAATTTTTCTGACGTCCTTTGGCTTTACTCCGTAAACGTTTCCCCAGTAGATTAGATTCTCAAGGACCGTTAAATCCGAATATAGGGAGAACTTTTGAGACATGTACCCTATGATTTTCTTAGTGTTTTTGTCTATTTTTCTGCCGGCTACTGAAATTTCACCCTCCGTTGGAGGGTAAATTCCCAAGATTGTCTTTATAAGTGTGGTTTTTCCCGCCCCGTTTGGCCCCAAAAGGCCGAATATCTCTCCTTTCTTTACTGTAAACGAAACCCTATCTACTGCCGTGAACTCTCCAAATTTCTTCACAACGCCTTTAACAACGATTGCATCCTCAGGCACGGATACCTTCGGCTTAAAAGTTCCCGGAATGTGAACTCTCTTTAGTCCTACCTTTTCAACGAAGAGGTCTTCAAGCTCAGGTTTTACCTCTTCAAACTCAACGCCGTACTTTTTTGAAATATCACTTAAAACGTTTTTCTGTTCCTCTGATAGGAGAAACCTTAAATTCTTCCCCTTTAACCTTACCGTGTTTGTGTACCTCCAGAGCTCCTCGTAAGCCTCGTAGAACTTTCCTCCCCTTCCGATAAAAACCTTTTCCTTAGTTTTAACAACGTCTTCGTACTTTCCAGAGATTAGGGAACTGCCATCCTTCATAAAGAGGAGCTCCGTTCCCCTCTCTGCCTCATCCAAGTAAGAGGTTGAAACCAAAACGGTATTTCCCTCCTCGTTAAACCTGTAGAGAAACTTCCATATGTCCCTCCTTGAAAGGGGGTCAACTCCCGTTGTCGGTTCATCTAAGATTAAAAGCTCTGGCATGTGAATGAGAATGCAGACAAGGGAAAGTTTCTGCATCATCCCGCCGGACAGTTTCCCGGCTTCCCTGTCCCTAAATTCCCATAGATTCGTTATCTTTAGAAGGAGCTCCTTCCTCCTCTCCCTCTCCTTCTTAGGTATTCCATAGAGACTTGCAAAGAAGTCAACGTTTTCCTCAACGGACAACCGCTTGTAGAGGTTCTGACCCAACCCTTGAGGCATAAAGGAGAGTTTGTCCCTGACCTTTGAAAACTCCCTATCGTTGTTCGGGTCAACACCAAAAGTTCTTACCCTTCCTCCGTTGTAACTTAAAACTCCACAGACGGATTTAAATACCGACGATTTTCCAGCCCCGTCCGGTCCGATGAATACAAAAATATCCCCCCTGTTAACGGAGAAGGAGAGGTCTCTGACTGCAACTACCCTTCCCCTGTTGTACTCCACTTTCAAGTTTTCACACTCAACTACTTTCACCGTTTCTCCAGTTCAACGTAGCAGTCTGCAGGCATCCCCGGTTTTAAAACGTGGTCGGGATTTTCAAGGAGTTTCAGCTTTACTTTAAAGACCTCCTTAACTCTCTCCTCCTTCGTTTGAACCTCCTTCGGCGTAAACTCGGCCTCAGATGAAACGAACGTAACAACAACGGGAAACTTCCTGTTAGGATATGAATCAACCTTCACAAAACCTCTCTGACCTAAGTGAATTAGCCCTATTTTCCTCTCTGGTACGTAACCTTCAAAGTAGAGGTTGTCCAAGTTGTAGAGTGTAAAGAGCTTCTGCCCCGGAGCTACCACCTCCCCCAATTCAACCAACTTTTCCGTAATTGTTCCATCTATCGGAGACCTTATTGAGAGGTTTGATATTGTTGCCCTTATTTCGTCAGCTGCCCTCTTTGCCGCTTCGGCCTTTTTCCTGTAGGCCTCAACCTCGTTCTCCTTGGCTAAAATTGTTCTTTTGAGGGCTCTAATTTCGTCAGATAGAGCTCCTACCTCCTTCCTCCTCTCCTTGGCAATTTCAACCATTCTCCTTGCAGAACTTAGCTGCGATTGAGCTGCGGAAACTGCCGATTTTGCAGCCTCAAGGTTGGCCTTTGCCGTTTCAAAGGAGAGTTTAACGCTGTCGAAGGAGCTCTCAGAAATTACTCTCCTTCTGTAGAGGTTCCTGTACCTTACGTAGTCCTTTTTGGCCTTTTTAAATGCCGAGAGAGATCTCCTGTAGTTCGCCTCTGCCATCTTTAACTTTGAAAAGGCAGATTTTACGTTGTCCTCAGACTGTTTTATCTGGAGTTCGACTGTCTTTGAGAGCTCCGAGAGCCTCTTTTCCTCTGCAGAGAGTTTGTTCCTGTAGTAGTTGAGTTCCTCCTCCTTTGCCTTAACCGTTGAAAGGAGAGCTCTGTAGTTCTCCTCTGCCCCTTTCAACCTCTCGTTCAGCTCTTGAGAATCAAGAACGGCAAGGAGTTCTCCCCTCTTAACGTTGTCTCCCTCGTCGTGGAATATTCTCACTACCCTACCGGCGTACTTCGTCCCTACGTCGTACTCGTCTCCCTCAATTCTTCCGTTTATGTAGAGAGTTGAACTCTCCTTTTTGAAGGGAGAACAGCTAAAAAAAACAGGGAGTAGAACTAAGAGTAAAATCAGTCTTCTATTCATTTTCATCTCCAGTTAGCGGTTTTCCAACTGCGTATTCAAGTTTTGAAAGGGCAGTGTTGTAGTCGGCAAGGGCTGAGTTTAGAGCTTTTTTTGCGTTGTAGAGGTAGGCTATTGCATCTGTAACTTCCGTTGCAGTTCCTACGTGCTCCCTGTATCTTTCACGGGAGTCCCTTAAAAGCTCCTTTGCCTCCTTCACCATTGACTCTGCCGTTTTTATCCTCGAAAGGGCAGATTGGAGTTCCGTGTACGCAGAGACAACCTGAAGCCTCACGTTATCCCTCGTCTGCTTTAGGATATCCTCCGACTTCCTCCTCTCCTCCCTTGCTCTCTCAACTTCAAAGAACCTACTTCCTCCCTGAAAAATCGGAAAGTTGAGCTGAAAGGAAACTGAAAATGAGGAGTAAACATCTCCAGGATACTGGTCCGTCTTCTGGTAGGAAAGGTTTAAGAGAGTCTGAGGCAGAAACTGAGAAACCGCAAGTCTTACTCCCTCGTTGGAGCTCCTTTTCAAAAGTTTAACATACTTGATTAGAGGCCTTTCTGAGTAGGCAATTTTCAGTAGTTCGTTCAGGTTTAGATTAATCTTCCTGTAGGTTAAATTATTAGAGGGTTCAAATTCTAAGTTTGTATCTCCAACGTCGGTTTTAAGCTTTTCAAGGGCAACTTTGTAAATTGCCTCTGCCAATGTCAGCTTTTCCTCTGCGTCCCTCAGCTTAACCTCTGCTTCAAGGAGGTCTCTCCTTGGAACTATTCCCTCGTCAAAGAAGGCCTTAACATCAGAAAAGTGTTTCTTTGCAGACCTCAAGTAAACCTTTGCAGCTTCAACGTTTGCCTTTGCCTTCAGCACGTTAAAGTAGTCGCTTTTAACTTCGTAGATAACTTTATTGATAGTCTCCTTAAATAAGTAATAACTTGCCTTTTTCTGTTCATTTTTCAGTCTAACGTTATAGAGAATTCTCCCTCCCATAAAGAGAGGCTGCTTTAGGTTTACTCCAAACTGGTAGTAGGAGTCGTTAAAGAAGGGAATGGAGAGGTTCGGAACTCCAGGAATTGGAAACTCTGGAACCTCTGACAGTTTCGTTCTTGAATAGAAGAGGTTCACTTTTGGAAAGTAGTCCGAAACGGCCTCTTTGTAGAGGAGGTCAGAAATCCTGTACTCTGACCGAGCTTTCTTTATCTCCTTATTGTCCTTAAGAGCTTTTTCTAACAGGTACGAGAGCTCCGAGCCTAAAGAGTTAACGGGCAACAACAGTATCAGGAGAACTATCAATTTTCTCATCTCTTTCCTCCACGAGTATTGCAAAGAGTAGCGTAAAAACTCCGCAGATTGTTGCAAAGAAAAATGCATCTGCAAAGGAGTGCCAGAAGGCGTGTTTAACGTAAAGGTTTGAAAGAAGAGCGTGAGCCCTGCTTGCTGCCTCGTCCGGCAGTGAGCTCCTTAGGTACTGGAAGTACCCCTGAACCTTCTGTAGAAACAGTTCAACTTGAGGAGATTCTGAGGAGACTCTTTCTGTAAGATTTACAAAGTGAGAACTTTGAGACGAGATTAGAATGTGGGTTGAAATTGCTGTTCCTACACTTCCACCTACAAGCCTTAGCAGGTTCTGAAGTGAAGAGGCGTGTCTGAGGAGCTCCCCCTTAAAGTTTCCGAGCGAGAGCTGAGAGAGGGCTGGGAAGAAGAATCCCATTCCTACTCCCCAGGGCATCAGGTAGAGAATGACCTGCAGTTTTGACATGTCTAAGTCTAATTTCTGCTGCAAGTACGTTCCAAAAACAAAGATTAAGGTTCCAACGATTATGGAGGTTTTTTTCCTGAGAATACCTCTGTCCATCAGGAAGCCGGCAATCATGCTGAAGATTCCCGTTCCAAGGGACGGCCAGAAGAGAACTTCACCTGCAGTTATCGTTGGAAACTCTCTCAACTTTTCAAGGTACAGTGGAAGCAGAAAGTAAGAGGCGTAAACTCCCATCCCGAAAACGGTTAAGGATAAAACGGGATAACGGAAGAACTCGTACTTAAAGAGTTTCAAGTCAACCAAGGGGCTCTTTACTTTTAGCTCCCAAACGGTAAAAAGAACTGCTGAAACGAGGGAGATGTAGAGGAGGGAGACCGTTTTTAGGGAGCTCCAGCCCCAGTCGTTTCCCTTTGAGATGGAAACTATCAAAGATGAGAGTGAAAGGCCTAAGAGTAAAAGTCCTGTTAAGTCAAAGCTCTGGTTGTGTTCTTCCTTCTTTTCCTTAAAAAGGAGGAAGAGGAAATAAACAACCAAAATACCTGGAAGTAGATTAACGTAGAAAATCCACCTCCACGAAAAGTGCTCGGTTATGTATCCCCCAAGAGTTGGTCCAAGCGACGGTCCAAAGGTTGCCCCAAGAGCAAACATTCCCATGGCAGTTCCCCTCCTTTCAGGAGGGAAAATTTCAAACAGAAGCGTCATTGTCATCGGAACGGAAAGCCCCTCACCCACTCCCTGAAGAACCCTTCCTAAAATCATCGTATCAAGGTTTGGGGAGAGTCCACAGAGAGCACTCATAACCGTAAAGAGGGAAATTCCCAAAATGTAGGTATTTCTGTGTCCCAACCTCCCGCCTAACCATCCAACAACGGGCATTGCAACGGCAGATGCAACCATGTAGGAGATAATGACCCACTGAATCTCGTCGGTTCTTGCGTGGAACGTGCTCATCATGTGAGGGAGAGCAATGTCAACTATGGTTGTGTCAAGGAGAGTCATGAACATACCGGCAACTATGAGAATTCCGATTACGAAGGTTTTCGTTCCTTCCTTCATATCTATTCCTTTGGAATTTTTACCGAAACGTTCGTTCCAGGTTTGATGCACCTAAGTGGAACGTTGAAGACTTTAATCTTTACGGGAACCCTCTGAGTTACTTTTACGTACTCCCCCTGTGACGTATCCCTCGGAATGAGCGCAAATACAGAACCTGCAGATGTTCCAACTGCGGTAACATTTCCTTTAAACTGTCCCTTACAGGTTTCAAGCTCAATCAGAGCTCTGCTTCCTTTCCTAACGTACCCGATGTCATCCTCATCAATCCAGGCAAGAACGTAGAAGGTTTTCGGGTTGTATATTGAGTAGACGGCAATTCCCGGTGAAACAAAGTCCCCCTCTTCCTTCCACTTCTTTGCAATGAGACCGTCAATTGGTGATTTAACGAGAGTGTGAGAAATCAGTAATTTTGTCTTACCAATTTGAGCTTTTAGAGAGTCTATCTGATAAGCAATCTCAGAAATCGAGGCTTTTAACTCTGAAATTTTCTTCAGGTCAGCCTTCTTTGACTCCAACTGGCTCTGTAGAGCTCCAATCCTTTCCCTTGTAGAGGAGATTTTCTCCTTTAACGAATTAACAGTGTGAGAGAATGCCTCTGCTTCCCTTAGTTTTTCCTGAGAGAGTTCTAAATTTGACTCTGCCGTTTTGAACTGTGAGAGAGCCTGATAGTAGGCCGACTTTACATCGTCAAACTGCTGCTCCGAAATGACCCTTCTTCTGTAGAGCTCTTTGTACCTTTTAAACCTCTTCTCCATTCTGTCAAGGTTTACATTTGAAGCTTCGTAGGCCTCTTTTGCCGCAGAGAGTGAAGCCTTTGCACTGTTTACAAGGACGGAATACTTAACTTCTGCCTCCTTCAAATTTTCCTTCAGGGAGGAGAGTTCCCTTTTAAGTGAATTCAGCTCAAATTCTGTTGATTTAACGCTTTCCGGAAGCTGTTTTTCCAATCTTGAAAGTTTTGTTTCAAGCTCTCTTTTCCTACTGACTAACGAGTTGAGCTTTCCCTGAAGTGAGGAGAGGTCTTTTTTTAGTGTTGAATCGTCTATCTTGAAAAGAGGTTCTCCAGATTTAACCTTCTCGTACTCTCTCTTGTAAAGTTTCACAACGTGGCCCGACACATCCTCGGGAGAAACGTTCACAATATCGGCGTACTGATAGGCGTTGTCCGTTATGACAAACCTGTACCTCTCGTAGAGGTAGAAGAGAAACCAGAGGGTAACGGAGAGGAGTAGGAGAGCTCCAAGAAGGGAAAACAACCTCTTCAACTCTTACCTCCAAGGATTTCGTCCGTTAACTCAGAAACAAAGCTTAGAATTTCCCCTTCTGAAAGAACTTTTCCCTGAAAAATCTCATTCGAGAGGAAGAAACAGAAGGTGGTGTACTTGAATACTTGAACCTTTAATTCAAGTTCTTTTTTCGGTAAATGTGGAAACGCGGTTTGGAATATGTTCAGCAGAACCTGAAAGAGCTTTTTGGAGAACTTCATGTAAACCTCGTTTACCTCGCTCGTTAGCTTCGGAGTTTCAGACAGGAGAATTTTTAAAAAATTCCTCTTTTCCTGAAGGGATTTAATTATCTCTATTCCGGCAAACTTAACCAATTCAACATCTGAGAGCTCCGTTTTAAATCTCCCTATCTTCTCTAAGTTGGGAATCACAGAGAACCTGTCTAAAACCTCTGAAAAGAGCTCCTTCTTACTCTTAAAGTGCCTAAAGAGTGTAACCTCAGATACACCGGCATTCTTTGCAATTTCCCTCGTTGTAGCTCCTAAATAACCCTTTTCGGAAAAACACTTGTAGGCAGCCTCTAAAATCCTGTCCTTTGTCTTCAACTCCACCTCTAAAGTAAGTGCTTACTTAACTAAGAGTATAGGAAAAACCTCTTCTGACATCAAGGAGTTTTCTACTCAAAAATGACCGTTTTATTGTCGTAAACTAAAATCTTATCCTCCAAATGCCACCTTACAGCCCTTGATAGAACAATCTTTTCAAGGTCCCTTCCCTTTCTAATCATGTCCGAAACGGTATCCCTGTGGCTTACTCTGACAACGTCCTGCTCAATTATCGGACCCTGGTCTAACTCCTCTGTAACGTAGTGGCTCGTAGCTCCAATAATCTTTACTCCCCTTTCGTAAGCCCTATGGTAGGGCTTTGCTCCTACAAAGGCAGGAAGGAACGAGTGGTGGATGTTGATTATTCTGTTTCTAAACTCGTTAACAAATCTGTTACTTAAAATCTGCATGTACCTTGCGAGGACGATTAAGTCAATCTTCTCTTTTTTTAGGAGCTCTATCTCCCTCTCCTCAACCTCTAATTTATTTTCCCTGTTCTTGGGAAAGTAGTAGAAGGGAATCTGAAACATTTCAACTACGTGTTTTAAATCCTCGTGGTTGCTCACAACCAACTTCAGATTTCCCTTTAACTCTCCGGACTTAAATCTGTAGAGGAGGTCGTAGAGGCAGTGATCGTACTTTGATACAAATATAGCTACGTTTTTAACTTCAGAACTAAAGTGGAGCTGGTAGTCCATCTGAAACTTTTCAGCTATCGGTCTAAAGGCACTTTCTATTTCAAGCTTTGGAATTTTAAATCCTTCCAATTCCCACTCAATTCTCATAAAGAAGATTGATTTTTGGAAATCTATGTGCTGGTCTGCATTTACAATGTTTCCGTTGTTTTCTGCTATAAACCTTGTAATTTCCGACAGAATTCCCTTTCTATCGGGACATGAAATCAAGAGAATTGCCGTTTCCATTTCTCCTCCCTACTCAACTGTAACGCTCTTTGCAAGGTTTCTCGGCTGGTCAACGTCGTAACCTAAAAAGTCTGCAATGTAGTATGCAAAGAGCTGCAGAGGCACAACATTAACTATAGGTGATAAGAACTCATCTACTTCCGGAACATTTATCACGTAGTCGGAGAGTTCGTAAACCTCCTTAATTCCCGGGTTTGTAACAGAGATAACCTTTCCTTTCCTTGCCTTTACCTCTTCAATGTTTGAAACAATTTTCTCAAGAACCTTCCCCTCTGTTGCAACAAAGACGGAAGGGACGTTTTCGTCAATCAGTGCAATTGGCCCGTGTTTCATTTCACCTGCTGGATACCCTTCTGCATGAATGTAGGAAATCTCCTTGAGTTTCAGAGCTCCTTCAAGGGCTATCGGATAGTTTACGTGCCTTCCAAGATAAAGAGCATCCTTTGACCTGTAAAACTCTAAAGCTATTTTCTTAACAACCTCCTCCTCCCTTTCAACATTTAGAAAGGATTCAATCTTACCCGGAACCTCCATCAGAAGTTTTAATCTCCTATCAAACTCAGAACTGTCTAAAACTCCCCTCTCTCTCCCCAAAAGCAGTGATAGCATGAAGAGAACCGTTAACTGAGTTGTAAAGGCCTTAGTTGAAGCAACGCTTATTTCGGGACCAGCATAGGTATAAATAACGGAGTCGGCCTCCCTTGTTGCAGTTGAGCCGATAACGTTACAGACAGTTAAAACCTTAGCTCCCTTTTCCTTTGCAAGCCTCATTGCTGCCAGCGTATCGGCAGTTTCCCCAGATTGCGTTATCGATACAACAAGTGTATCCTCAGTTAAAACGGGATTTCTGTACCTGTACTCGGAAGCGTAATCAACCTCTGTTGGTATATTTGAAAAATTTTCAATGTAAAACTTTCCTACTAAACCTGCGTGGTACGAGGTGCCGCAGGCAACAATCTGAATTCTCCTTATTTTGTTTAAGTCAATTCCATCCAACTTCCCATCGGTTATTAATTTATAGTTACCGCTTACCGTATCTGAAATGGCTCTCGGCTGTTCGTTTATCTCTTTAAGCATAAAGTGTTTGTATCCCGCCTTTTCTGCCTGTGAAATACTCCAGGGAATGGTTACTTCTTTCTTTTCCTTTTTAACTCCAGCAAAATCAAAAATACTTACACTGTCAGACTTAATTACTGCTGCCTCAAAGTCATCCAAGAAAACTACCCTGTTTGTATAGGGAAGGAAAGCTGGAACGTCGGATGCGACAAAGTTTTCTCCATCCCCCAATCCTATTACTAAAGGACTGTCCTTTCTCGCAACAAAGATGGTTTCAGGCTCGTGGAGCGTAATAACTGCAACTGCAAATGAACCCCTTAATTTCTTTAGTCCCTTAAAGAATGCGCCTAAAAAACTTTCAGCAGTTTTAAACTCCTCCTCTATTAGGTGAACAATTACCTCTGTATCTGTGTC
Organism: Balnearium lithotrophicum; assembly: GCF_900182585.1. Classification (NCBI taxonomy): domain Bacteria; kingdom Pseudomonadati; phylum Aquificota; class Aquificia; order Desulfurobacteriales; family Desulfurobacteriaceae; genus Balnearium; species Balnearium lithotrophicum. Next base: position 31,021 of record NZ_FXTM01000020.1, read on the forward strand.
TGAGAGGAACTTGTGCCCCTTCTTTAGGAGCTCCTTCCTCAAATCTGAGTAGTTCTCAATAATTCCGTTGTGGACAATCGCAATCTTTCCATCACAGCTTAGATGAGGGTGTGCATTTTCATCGTTCGGTTCGCCGTGGGTGGCCCAGCGGGTATGACCAATTCCAGTGCTTGAAAAGACCTGTTTTTTCCGAAGGTCTATCTCAAGGTTTCTTATTTTTCCCCTCTTCTTGTAAACGAAAATTTTGTTTTCCAAGAGGAGGGCAATACCTGCCGAATCGTATCCCCTGTACTCAAGCCTTTTCAATCCATCTACTATTACATCTTTTGCGTTGTCCTTTCCAACATATCCCACAATTCCACACATAACTCTTTCTCCAAGGATTATTATTTGTTTTAAAGTATATCAGGAGAAGGAGGATATTTTGAGGGACTACCTGTGCGAGGATACGATTGCCGCAATAGGAACTCCTTTAGGAAAGGGAGCAATAGGAATAGTGAGAATTTCTGGTAAGAGAGCTCTACCCATTTTAAAGGAAGTTTTTAGGAGAAAATCCGGAGAAAGGGTTGAGAGCTTTGAGAATAGAAAAATGACATACGGCATTGTTGTCGATGAGTTCGAAGAACCTATCGATGAAGTTTTGGTAGTTTTCATGGGGGCTCCCTACACGTTTACCGGTGAGGATGTTGCTGAAATTCACTGCCACGGTGGAATTGTTGTGACGAGAAAGGTTTTAAGGGAGGTTTTAAAGAGGGGAGCCAGGCTTGCAGAGCCAGGAGAGTTTACAATGAGAGCTTTCCTCCACGGCAAGATAGACCTTACACAGGCTGAGGCCATAAACGAACTAATTGAGGCAAGGAGTGAACTCTACGCTAAGGTTGCAGTGAAACAGCTTGAGGGAAGTCTGTCAAATAAAATAAGGGAAATCAGGGATAGGCTACTTGAAACAAAGGCGTTTATAGAGGCAGCAGTTGACTTTCCAGACGAGGAGATTGAAATCTTAGAGACCGGGAAAATAAAGGAGAAACTCTTTGAGGTAAAGGATGAAATAGAAAAACTTTTAAAGACTTACAGGGAAGGGAGGTTGATAAAGGAAGGAATAAAGGTTGCAATCGTTGGAAGGCCAAACGTTGGAAAGTCCTCTCTTCTAAATGCCATTTTGATGGAGGAAAGGGCAATCGTAACGGAAATCCCAGGAACGACGAGGGACGTTATAGAGGAAACTGTAACGTTCAAGGGACTTCCTCTACGCCTTGTGGATACTGCTGGAATAAGGGAGGCTGGTGATATAGTTGAAAAAATCGGCATAGAGAAAAGTATAGAAAAGCTAAAGGAAGCAGACGTTGTCCTCTTTGTAATTGACGGTTCAGCAGGATTCGTTGAGGACGACAGGAGAATTCTTAAACTGATTGAAAATAGGGATAACGTTATTCTTGTAATCAACAAGAAGGATGCAGGATTAAGGGTAAAGTGTGAGAAGCTTAGGAACCTTTTTAAACACTGTGTAGAAATCAGTGCTAAGAACCTTGATGGAATAGATGAGCTTGCAGAGAGGATAATGGAACTTGTAGTTTTGGAGCCTGAATCCATCTTGGATGGCAACGAAGTTGTTTTAACATCTGAAAGACACTACGAGCTTCTAAAGAGGGCAAAGGAGAGTTTGGACAAGGTTTTAACCTCAATAGATTCTGGTTATGAGTCTCCTGAGTTTCTCTCAATTGATATTGACGAGGCCTTGAAGTCCCTTGGAGAAATAGTAGGAGAAGTGACAACTGAAGACATGTATGATATTATATTTTCCCGATTTTGTATAGGAAAGTAAGAATGAAGGACGGAAAGGATAAGTTTCAGATAATCCTGATTAAGGATGAGCTTGCAAATTACCTAAGGCTTAGCATATCTAAAAAGGTTCTCCTTACCTTTGTTTCCATATTGAGTATAAGTTTTGTATTCTTTGCTTTTTATTCTGTTTACGCTTTTTTAAAACTTAAAAAGTACAACTCTGAAAAAAAAGTTCTTCTGTCAAACATTGAAAGTTTAGAAAGAAACTTGAATGAGGTTAAAAGGGAAAACAGTCAACTCCACGAAAAAGTCTCTATTCTTGAAAAGGAGAGGAGAGAAACAGTCCAAGAGTTAGCCAGGAGAATAGAGATAATAAACTCTCTAATGAAAAAAGTCGGACTAAACGTGAAGGAAAAAGGGGGAGAAGGAGGTCTTTCAATTCCCCTTTCCAAAATTTTTACAGAAGATGATGTTGATTTTGACAGCAGAGATGTTATCAAACAGATAGATAGCTTAATTAAAAGGTTTAACCACGTCCCTATAGGATATCCAACCTATGGAAGAATAACATCTCCCTACGGATTGAGGGTAAATCCTGTTACGGGAAAGTTAGAATTTCACTTAGGTGTTGATATAGCAAACTACTGGGGTACTCCAATAAGAACACCGGCAGATGGTAGAGTTATAAAGGCTGGTAAGTGCGGTTTAATGGGCAGGTGCATTGAAATTGACCATGGGAACGGAGTAAGGACCTACTTTGGCCACATGTCAAAACTTCTTGTTAGAAAAGGACAGTTTGTTAAGAAGGGAGAAATTATAGGTTTGATGGGAAGTACAGGTAGAAGTACAGGACCGCACCTTCACTATACTATTAAAGTCAACGGTAAGATTGTTAATCCTAAATTGTTCTTGGAGGCCGTAAGGAATGTTAGGAAAAAAGAAGGAAGGTGAGGCAGGAGAGGTTAAAAGTATTCTCTCTGAAGGTCTGAAGATTGAAGGAAACATAATTTCTGAGGGAAAAATTAGGATAGATGGAATTGTTGAAGGAGATGTAAAGGGCGATTTTGTTGTTTTAGGGGAAACTTCAAAAATAAGAGGAAATCTGAAGGTGAAAAACCTAATTTCAATGGGGGAAGTTGAGGGAAATATATTGGCTGAGTACGTTGAAATTAAGAAAAGTTCAAGAATAAAAGGGGATATAACTACTCAAAGTTTATCCGTTGAACCGGGAGCATCGATAGAGGGAAGCGTTAAGTCTGGAAACTTCGTTTCTTCATCAAGTGAAATAGAGGAGTAACCTACAACTTCCGAGACGATAATCGGTTTTTTCTCCAAGTATTCTATAAATTCTTCAACATTTATCTTCTCTTTAACAAAAATTGCCCTACCTCCAAATGGAAAGCCCTTAGGTTTTAGGTTGAAAATCCTAAAATACCCTACTTTAGGGATTGAGAAGTAACCAGTTGTATAGTCTGGGTCGTCAGATACGCAGAGCTCCCCCAAAACTCCTGGGTAGTTAAGGATTTTTGTAGTTAAAGTTAGGGCTTCTTTAAGGTTTTCTGTAAATCTGTCTCCAGCCGATTTCTTTAGCTTTCTCGTTGCCTCTTTAGAGATGTCCAAATAGGATGCCCTTACACCTCTCTCCCTGTCAGGTTCCAACCTCCTTCCCGAAGGTACTTCGACTATCATTGCTCCCCTCATGACCCTACCTGACGGAGAGGCTCCCCTAAGAATTAGGGAGTAGATGGACAGTCCTAAATTTTCAGGGATACATGCCCTTCTAAACAGTAAGGTTAATACTTCTTCTATCGGTAGCTCTGTCTTCAGTTCATAAATTGGAGGAGCTTTAAGGTATACCGGTTTTTCCTTTAGCTTTTCAACTTTTATGGAGATGAAGTCGGCCTCACCTCTACTGTGTTCTCTTGCTCTCCAGTAGAGCTCTCCAACTACCTCTTCAACTTGGTGTTCTGGGACTATTCTCTCAGCACCTGAAATGTGAATGCCTTCCTTAGAGCTCCTCATCTTTATGCTGAAGAGCTTCTCCATTTAGGACCACCTTCAAGGGATTTCTAAACCAGAGGTCGTTCTGTGGAAATGGAATTTCTACTCCGTTTTCCCTGAAAAGCTTGTTTATTCTCTCATGAAGTTTTGACTTAACATCAAAGGCTATATCCTTCCCTTCAACATAGTAGATGAGTTTAAAAATTAGGGCACTGTCACCAAACTGAGTGAAGTAAACCGATGGTGGTGGATTGTTCAAAACTCCGTCTATCTCTGATGCGGCCTTTAAGAGGAACTCCTTAACCTTATCAACATCGGATGTGTAGGAAACTCCAACCTCAACAAAATCCTTCACTTTAGGGTCTGGATAGAGTGAATTTTCTATGATTCCTTCTGTTAATTTTGAGTTTGGAACCGTTATAAGGTTGTTTCCAGAAATGGTTAAAATTCTCGTTGTCCTAAGTCCGATGTCGTAAACGTAACCTTCAACATCAATGTCTTTTATGTAAACCCTGTCTCCTATTCTAAACTGCCTGTCCGTAACAAGTAAAATTCCCGAAATAAAGTTCTTGACAGTATCCTGAGCTGCAAGACCTACAGCCAAGGAACCTACTCCCAACGATGCGACCAAGGAAGTAACGTTAAATCCTAACCTATCTAAGACGGCTATTAGAGCAATCAGGACGATGAAGACGTTAATAACCTTCGAAATCATCGAATAATAGGTATCCACCAAGGGGGCTTCATTTACGGCTACGCTCTTCCTTACTTTCTGGGAAAGTTTTTCCAGAATAAGGTCAACTAATTTGATAGAGATAAATGTTGCTATAGAAACGTACAGAATAAAGAAAATTAAGTTGAAAATTTTCATCAACTTAACAGGAACGGGAAGCTGTACAATGGCTAAATTCAAAAATAACATTGAAAAGAAGTAGGATATCCAGGAGGACAAACCTATAATTATCTTTTCCCCTTTTGTTACTTTCTTATCAATGAGAGCCAATCGAAGTAAAAATCTCTTTATTATTTTTTTTCCATACAGTGGAATCAAGGACAAAATTAAAAATAGGAAGAAAAACAAGTATTCAGGTTTTAACCATGGAACACTTGAAAGTAAATCTGAAAAGTTCTTCTGTATTAAAGAAAACACTCCAAAATCCTTCAAGTTGTTCCTCTACTTAATATCATCATTTGTTAGGATAATCGTAACGGGACCGTCGTTGATAAGGTGGACCTTCATATCTGCCCCAAAAATTCCCGTCTTAACAGGAACTTCCCTCCTCTTACACTCCTCAACAAAGAGGTTAAAGAACTCCTCAGCCCTTATCGGTTCCTCCGATGATTGAAAGCTTGGACGCCTTCCCTTTCTACAGTCTGCAGCCAACGTAAAGTTAGGAACAGCCAGAATCTCACCGTTAATATCCTTAACGGATAGGTTCATCTTTCCTAAGGAGTCCTCAAAAATTCTCAAGTTAACAACTTTATCTGCCATTTTCTCAACAAAGGACTTTAAATCCCCCTTTTCAAATCCCACTAAGACAACCAATCCCTGACCAATTTCAGAAACGGTCTCACCTCCTACAACAACCTTTCCCGATAGAACCCTCTGAATACAAGCCTTCATTTCCTACCCCTGAATCCATAAATGTTTTATTCCATCAACGATAAACTGAGAACCTAAAGCTCCAACAAACAGACCAAATATCCTAACGGTCACCCCAATCCCCGTTTTACCCAATCTCCTTGAGAACCAAGCCGAGTTCAGTATAAAAAAGTAAATTACGAAAACTGAAATTACAACAGCCAGAAAAAGCTGAAAAAGTCCAGATAGACTGTGAACCTCCTCCTTAAAGATTAGGAGAGCCGTAAAGGCTCCTGGACCGAACAGGATGGGAATGCCTATGGGAATAACAGAAATGTCGTCCTTTTCCGCTGTTGCACTCTCCTCTCTATCTGTGTGTTTTGTTTTAGGTGGATGGGCCTGAAGCATTTGAAATGCCATGTGAAGTAGAATGAGACCACCGAAAATCTTAATGCTGTAGATATTGACACCTAAGAGTTTTAAAAGTGTATCTCCTGCAATTATGGTAACAATAGAGGCTATGAGTACTGTTAGGGAGGATTTAAAGGCAATCTTCTTAACTTCCTTTGCTGAAGTTACAATCGTTGCAACGAGAATTGCAGCAAATATGGGGTCTATAATTGATACGAGGGATATGAGAAACTTTAAAAATGCCAACTCTTCCTCCAGAGGAAGTCGGCAAGTGTAAAGAAAAACACCGTTAGTGATATGTAACCATTGAGGTTGAAGAATGCATATCCTATCTTTGACCTATCCCTTGAAACTATTAAGTGCTCCTTAACCATAAAAACAGCTGAAATCAGTATTCCTAAGTAGTAGAGAAGTCCCAAATCTTCCATCAAACCAACAGAAATGAGACCCAATAGTGTTATCAGGTGAAAGAGTTTTGAGAGAAGGAGAGCTCTATCCTCTCCCAACTTTGAAGGAATTGAGTAGATTCCCTCTCTCCTGTCAAACTCCACATCCTGAAGGGCATAGATAATGTCAAACCCTGCAATCCAGAATGCAACAGAAATAAACAACAGTATTCCAGTCAAATCAAACGTTCCCCTTATTGCTATCCATGCTCCCAAGGGAGCAAGGGCAACGGCAATTCCAAGAACTATGTGACACAATGCAGTAAATCTCTTTGTAAAGGAGTAGAGAGTCAGAATGAAAATAGCCAATGGAGAAAGTTCAAAGGCAAGTTTGTTAAGCTTGTATGCCGAGTAAACCATAACAGCAAAGCCTAAAACAGCAAGAACATAAGCTTCTGTCCTCTTAACAATCCCCCTTGGAATGTGTCTATTCGCAGTTCTCGGGTTCTTTGCATCAATCTCAGCATCTATTGCCCTGTTTAAACTCATTGCAGCAGTTCTTGCTCCAAAGAGGGCAACGGATATCCAGAAGAGCTGATAGAGTGAGGGAATTCCTTTGGCAGCAATGAGTGCCGCTGTAAGGGCAAATGGAAGGGCAAAAACGGTATGTTCAACCTTTATAAGCTCCATGTAGTTCTTTATCTTTCCAAAAATTTCTTCCATTACCCTTCTTCCTCAATGAGTTCAATACACTCACCTACGTTATTAAAAACATAATCGGGCCTAAGGTTTTTCTCTATTGAGTTAAGGATTGAAATATCCCTGTACTTCCCACTTAGAACGAAAACTGTCTTAAACCCTACTCTCCTCTTTCCCTCTGCAAGGTCTGTGAATGGGTCATCGCTCACCATGTAAACCTTTTCAGGTTCAGAGATTCCTAATAGCTCAAAAGCTCTTTTAAAGTACTCCTCAGAGGGTTTTCCAAATGAAACCACAGTTTTATTTCCTGCGTACGACAGCGCAGTTGCAAGGGCTCCAACGCTCGGCCCCACGAGCCCATCGGGGTCAAGAATTACCCTGTTCATATGGAAGGAAAAGAGCTTTGCGTTTTCAAGAACCAAAGCTGAAGTTGCTATCTTGAGTTTTTCGTAGTTAATCTCCCTGTCCCTTCCGACAACAACAGCATCAACCCTATGGTCGTTCCTTACCTCAAATCCCTCCTCCCTGAAAAACTCCTTAATCTTCTCCGTTCCTAAAAAGTAGAGTCTTTTAACGTTCTCTTTTCTTAAAAACTCTCTGGCCAAAAGTGAGGGAGAGAGAAGTTTTCTCCTGTTAACATTAAATCCCTTCTCCTTCAGTATCTCTATTAAAACGTCTGGCTTTTCCGTCGAGTTGTTTGTTGCAACTATCCAGGGAATGCCTTTTCTGTCTAAATATTCAGTAAACTCTAAAGCCTCTAAAAATGGGGTGTAACTTTTATCCCTCACCAAGGTTCCCTCAAGGTCTAAAAGGAAACCTACCATTTAATCCTCCCATCCTTTAATCTCGGCGATTATACACTACCAAATTTAAAAAAAATCGGCTAACTTTTAAGGGGCAAACTTGGTAAGGAGAGAGATATGGCAGAGGAGAGAATTTTAGAGCAGAGAAAGGAAAAAGTAGAGAAACTGAAGGAACTTGGTTATGAACCCTACGCATACAGGTACGAAACAAACGCAAAGGCGGGAGAACTCTTAGAGAAGTTCGGAAGAGTTAAGGAAGGAGAGGAAAGGGAGAATGAGGAGCTCCCGAAAGATGAGTTTTCATTGGCCGGAAGAATAATGTCAATGAGAGTTATGGGAAAGGCCGCCTTTTTCCACATTCAGGATGAGAGCGGAAGGATTCAGTGTTACATAAGGAAGGACTCCGTTGGAGAGGAGTTCTACAACAAGGTATTTAAGAAGCTCATAGACATTGGGGATATTGTAGGAGTGAGGGGAACACTGTTTAGGACGAGAACAGGGGAGCTCACTCTTGAAGTAAAGGAAATGGTACCTCTAACAAAATCCTTAAGACCTCTACCGGAAAAGTGGCACGGCCTTAAGGATACAGAGAAAAGGTACCGCCAGAGGTACTTGGACTTAATAGTAAACCCTGAAGTGAGGGAAATTTTCAGGACGAGAACAAAAGTTATTAAGAAAATAAGGGAGTTTTTGGACAGTAGGGGATTTATAGAAGTTGAAACTCCAATTTTGCAGCCTATCGCCTCTGGAGCTGCTGCAAGGCCTTTCATCACACACTACAACGCCCTTGATATTGACGTTTACCTGAGAATTGCTCCAGAGCTCTACCTCAAAAGGCTTTTAGTCGGTGGAATTGAAAGGGTCTACGAGTTAGGTAAGAACTTTAGAAACGAGGGAATAAGCACACGCCACAACCCAGAGTTTACTATGGTTGAGTGGTACATGGCCTACGCAGACTACAACGACCTTATGGAGATGACCGAGGAGCTCTTTGAGTTTCTCTTAGACGAGATATTCGGAAAGGGAGTAAGGGAAATAGAGTACCAGGGAGAAAAACTCTCCTTTAAAAGGCCCTTCAGGAGGATTTCCTACTTAGGGGAGCTGTCAAGGAAAACGGGACTTACCGAGGAGGAGCTCCTCCACGACGAGGATAAGGTGCTTCAGAAGGTAAAGGAGGTTGGAATAGAGAGGGCTGAAGAACTCTCTCACTTTAAGAGGGTTCAAGAGCTCTTTGAGGCATTGGTTGAGCCGGAACTAATACAGCCAACCTTCGTAGTTGACTTTCCAAAGGCCATTTCTCCACTTGCAAAGGAGAAGAGGGGAAATCCGGAATTGGTAGAGAGGTTTGAGCTCTTTGTCTTTGGAAGGGAAATAGCAAATGCCTACACAGAACTTAACAATCCTAAGGAGCAGGAGGAGAGGTTCAAGCAGCAGCTTGAGGAAAGGGCAAAGGGCGATGAGGAGGCAATGGAGTACGATGCAGACTTCATTACTGCCCTTGAGTACGGAATGCCTCCAACGGCAGGTGAAGGTATAGGAATAGACAGGCTTGTTATGCTCTTTACAAACAAGGATTCAATAAGGGAGGTTTTACTCTTCCCTCAGCTGAGGCCTGAAAAGAGGTGTGGAGAGGAAATCTGCCAGTTGGAACCTGAGGAGAAATGAACCCACTTTTAAAGTGGTTAGCCCTTAGAAACTTAAAACCTAAAAAGGGCTACCTATCCTTTGCGTTTCTTATAGCCGTTTTGGGGGTGGTCGTTGGAGTGGCCGCCCTGATAGTTGTCAATGCAGTAATGACGGGATTTCAGGATGCAATAAAGGAGAGGTTACTTTCAGCAAATGCAGACATCATCGTAATGAGGAGGGGAGGAGCTCCCTTTGTTAAGTACAGGTATGCAGAGAGGAAAATATCTGAAATTCCCCACGTTGTAGGAACTGAACCCTTCATCTACGTTCCCGTTATGGCTACAACGGGAAGGGCTGACACTGCATCAAGTGCCTCATTGAGGGGATGTGTACCTGAGAAGGAGCCAAAGGTTACCTCAATCCCAAAACACATAGTACTTGGAGATTGGGAGCTCTTTAAAAGAAACCCTAGTGGAGTTGTGATAGGAAGGCAGCTTGCCGATACTTTGGGAGTAACACTTGGAGACCAGATAAAGTTGATTTCACCGATAGGAAGGAAAACACCCTTTGGCGTCTTTCCAAGAACTGCTACCTACACAGTTGTCGGAATATTTGAAGTGGGAATGTACCAGTTTGACTCATCCTTAGTCCTTGCCCATATAGAGACTGTCAGAAGGGATTTCGGATTTGGAGACTTAGTCACAGGAATAATGGTAAAGGTTGATAAGTTGGAAAGTGTTAAAGGAGTTGAAAAGGAAATAGAGAAAACACTTGGAAAGGACTACGTTGCTGAGGATTGGATTTCACTTAACAAGAGTCTCTTTTCAGCCCTGAAGCTTGAAAAACTTGCAATGTTTTTAATCCTAACCCTCATAGTAATAGTTGCCTCCTTCAACATATCGAGTCTTTTAATGATGAACGTGAACAACAGGGCAAGGGAGATAGCAATACTGAAAACTGTTGGAGCTCTAAACGGCTTCATCCTAAAAGTCTTCGTTCTCCAGGGCTTCTTTATAGGGCTGATAGGAACGGCAATTGGAGAAGTACTGGGAATAGGAATTTCCATTTTTGGGGAAAAGTACAAACTAATACCCCTTCCTCCAGACGTTTACTACATAGACCACCTTCCCTTTAAACTTCACCTAACAGACTGTTTGGTTGCAGCTGCTGCAGCTATATTAATCAGTACAGTAGCAACAATCTACCCGGCGCTGAGGGCAGCAAAAACAGACCCTGTGAAAGTTCTTAGGATGGGAGAAGACTAATTGAAGGGAAAAATTAGAAAGGCAAGGATAAGCGATGCTGAGGAAATTCAGTTCTTAATTAACGAGTATGCTAAACAGGGCCTTATGCTTCCAAAGACGCTTCAGAGTATCTTTGAGGATATAAGGGAGTTCTGGGTTTACGAGGAGGATGGAAAGATACTCGGTAGCTGTGCCCTAAAAATTTTCTGGGATGACCTTGCAGAGGTTCGCTCTTTAGCGGTCGCTCCAGAGCACACGAAAAAGGGAATAGGAACTGCCCTTGTGAAAGCAGCCCTTGAGGAGGCTAAGGAGCTTGGAATCCCAAGGGTTTTTACACTAACTTATCAGGTTGGATTTTTCGAAAAGTTGGGATTTAAAGTTATTGATAAGGAAAAACTACCCCAGAAAATCTGGAGGGACTGTATAAACTGTGTAAAATTCCCAAACTGCGACGAAACTGCTTTGGAAATAAATCTCTTGGAGAGGAAGAATGACACCAGAAGAACAGTTAAAAGTGATAAAGAGAGGAACGGCTGAGATAATAAATGAGGAGGAGCTCTTAGAGAAACTGAAATACGGAAGGAAACTTAGAGTAAAGGCCGGATTTGACCCAACAGCTCCAGATTTACACTTGGGTCATACAGTTCTACTCTGGAAGTTAAGGGATTTTCAGGAGTTGGGTCACGAGGTTTACTTTTTAATCGGTGACTTTACTGCAATGATAGGGGACCCGACGGGAAAAAATGAGACAAGGCCTCCACTTACAAGGGAGCAGGTTTTGAAGAATGCAGAAACCTACGCTCAGCAGGTTTTTAAGATACTCGACCCTGAAAAAACTGTAGTCGTATTCAACAGCGAGTGGTTGGGCTCAATGACTGCAGCAGACCTGATAAAACTCACTTCAAAGTATACTGTAGCAAGGATGCTTGAAAGGGACGACTTTGAGAAGAGATTCAAGGAAGGAAGGCCTATCCACATTCACGAATTCATCTATCCCTTACTCCAGGGGTACGATTCTGTTGAGCTTAAAGCGGACGTTGAATTGGGAGGGACAGACCAGAAGTTTAACCTCCTCATGGGAAGGCACCTTCAGAGGGAGTTTGGACAGGAGGAACAGGTCTGCATAATGATGCCAATACTTGAGGGGCTCGATGGTGTTCAGAAGATGAGCAAATCCCTTGGAAACTACATAGGAATCTTGGAGCCCCCTGAGGAGCAGTTTGGAAAGGTAATGAGGATTTCCGATGAGCTAATGTGGAGGTACTACAGACTCGTTACGAGAATTCCCGAAGAAGAGATAGATGAAATGGAAAGACTTGTTAAGGAAGGGAAGCTCCACCCTATGGAGGTTAAAAAGAAACTTGCTGAAACGATAGTCAGGATCTTCCACGGAGAGGAGGCTGCAAAACGGGCAAGGGAGCACTTTGAGAGGGTATTTTCAAGGAGGGAGCTCCCTGAGGAGATTCCAGAACCAAAAGTTCAGGTTCCTGAAAATCCCGTCTGGCTCCCAATTTTATTAAGGGAGACTGGACTTGTAAAGTCGACGAGCGAGGCCAGAAGGCAGATTAGGGGAGGCGGAGTAAGAATTAACGGAGAGAAGGTTAAAGATGAACAGTTAAAAGTTGACGTACTAAAAGGAGAGTTAATTCTTCAGGTTGGAAAGAGACGCTTTGTCAAGATAAAGCCGGAGAACGTGTTGAAGTTCAGAAAGAAGGTGGACACCCTAAAATAAGATTTGAACTCCAACAAAAGGAGGTGTCCACCAATGAAACAATTAAAGAAATTCAAAGGTGCATCCCTGCACATATCAAATACACCCTTCAAAAAAACAATCAAAAGAGGAACGAAAATCAAAACCAAACTCGACCTAACAAAAGACCCAAACGTGAGAAAAAGACTTAAATGGATTCAACACTACGAAAAACACCAAAATGCAAGACTAACCTGCAGATACTTCGGAATAAGTCCAACCACCTTCTACAAATGGAAAAATAGATACAAAAAGTACGGTTTAGAAGGCCTCAAAGACAGAAACAAAAGACCTCACAGAGTAAGACAACCTCAGAT